>JAQTNJ010000041.1 GCA_028713955.1 Syntrophorhabdaceae bacterium | reverse complement strand
TGGATAAAGGCGGTATCCGCGTGGCTGCCTATCTGACGGAATTACCGCCTCAGGATATCCTCAGAAAGAAGCTCCATGAAACAATGATCCTTGCCAGAAAACAGCTTGAATGCAAAGAGTTTTGAACCTTTCCCCTTTCACGGGTTTCATAAAAAACATTTGTATAGGGATAGAATGGCTTTAAAAGGGAAAAGGGCAGGTTGAGGTCGAGGTTAAGGTTAAGCAATTTCTCCAGTGCCTACTTCCTACTGCCTACTCTCTTTTGCAGTTGCTATCAGCCATGTGCCATGAACTATCAGCCACGAGCCGGTTTATTGGAGGATGTTTTTTGAAGCAGAAAATAAGTGAAAAACTGATAATAAAAGACCTGACCCCCAAGGCTGATTGAAATAAGGTGAATTCCACTTCAAAGCGCACCACGAAGAGCCTGACGGTACACCTCATGGGGTGTCCGGTAGTTGAGGCACTTCCTCGGTCTATTATTGAGCTTTTTCACAACTATTGCAATGTCTTTTTCCGAGATCTTCCGAAAATCAGTTCCCTTCGGAAAGTACTGTCTCAGAAGGCCGTTGGTATTTTCATTGGTACCCCGCTGCCAGGCGGCATAGGGATCGGCAAAATAGACTTTCAGTCCGGTTTTGTTTTCCAGTTCCTTGAAGCGTGAAAACTCTTTGCCGTTATCGACGGTCAGGGTTCGGCGAAGTGCCCGGGGAGTTTTCCTGAAAGATTGAATACTTTGTTCCGTCATGGTCAACGCCTTCTTGTCCGTAAGCTTTGCCGTTAACAGATAACGGCATTTTCGTTCAACATATGTGGCAAGACAGCCTGTACCTTTGCCTCCCTCCATACTGTCCCCCTCCCAGTCTCCGAAGCGCTCTCTGGTTTCTACGATAGGAGGCCTCTGGTCTATGGAGATACGTTCCGGGATAAAGCGTCTTCCGGAACCGTACCGTTTTTGTCGTCTGCGCCTCCTGTGACATCGCCGCAAATGACGGTAGAGATCTCCACCCCGGGCGGCATCTGAATAGATCCACCGATAGATGGTTTCGTGACTGATGCGCATCCCTTCATCGTCCGGATACTCAAACTTCAATCGGGCAGCAATTGCTTCCGGCGACCAGTCGAGTCTGATCTTTATTTCAATATAAGCCCGCAACCCGTCTTGACTCTTCCTTCGGTGATGCCTTGCTTTATGACGTTTCTCGATTGCCCTGGGGTGAGTAAAATCGTACCAGTATACGTCTTCAGGGTACTCAGGACCGTTTCGGGCGATCTCGCGGCTGATAGTGACATGGTGTCGTCCGAGACGACGCCCGATCTCTCTGAGAGAAAAACCGGCAACCTTCAAATGACTGATGACATAACGCTCTTCTATGGTAAGATGATGGTAGGGCATGGTGGGCTCCTTTCCGGATTGAGTGTTGGTGGTGCTTCACTCTACCAGAAAATCCCGTCATGTCCTACATGTTATCTTATGTGGTGCAGTTGTAAGTGGAATGTACCTAAAAGCCGAGATGGCATTGAAAGAAGCCGTTGCTGAAGCCATTGCCGAGCACAAACGGAGAGGTACCCCATAGTGGTATGGCGCAGCGGCAGAACAGTCTTAGTTCCCCCGGAGAAAATAGTTGTACCGTCTCCCTCCCTCCCGTGACCGGTATCCAGTATCCAGCATCTCATGTTTTTTGAACGTTGAACAGTTTTTGGTTCCTCTCCTCGCCCCGGGTTGCAATCTTTTCCCGCATCCACGCTTATACGCATCCACGATCCTCCTCTCCCCTCGTTCCCCCCTTGTCAGTCTTCCCTGCTTTCGGCTTATAAGCCTATTAGCTGTTAGCCTAAAAAGATTGTATTTTTCATGTTATAGGGTTAAAATTCAAGATAGTAAAAAAGATTTTTGATATAGAATAATTGCAGACAGACTTTAAGGGGTGATAAAAAATGAAAGGTGTCGCCAAAAAGATTGACCCTGAAGATTATATCCTGTCAGTCCTTTCTCCTGAGGATCGGCTTGATGCAGCTTTCAAGGTTGCAGGAGAGGCATTCAAAAGATCCAGTTTGTCAATCAGGGATATTGATAATGCGGTAAAAATAGTGAGGAGAAAGGCATACGCAAAGAAGAAATAAGGTAGTCATCGATACCAGCATATTAATCTCTGCATTTATTTTCAGAGGAGTTCCGGAACAGGCAATAAAAAAGGCATTTTCAGAAGCAGATATATATTTATCGCCCGCACTTCTTCGGGAGTATCGCGATACACCCCTCGAACTATTTCGTAAAGGAAAAATTGATCAACTTCAGTTCAAAGCGTTAATTGCAGGGATTGCGGCCCTTGTAACAAAAGCGAAACTAATTGCCCCGCAGAAGAAGTTTGTCATTTGTAGAGACCCGACAGATAATATGATCCTCGATTGTTGCTATGCGGCAAAGGCGGATATTCTCATAACCGGCGACAAAGATCTCCTCGACATAAGGGACCTGCCCTTTGCCTTGAGAATATTGAGACCACGTGACTTTATAAAAGCCGGATAGCAGTTCTTCCTATTTTTGTCGTCTATTTTACCTAAACCCAGAATGCAGAACAGCTTTTATTCTTAAGGCGCCTCTCGCAGAGTACACCAGGCCCTTTCATGGCAGTTGAGAGTTCGGAGTTATGAGTTCGGAGAACGAAAACAGAACTTCCGCTATAGCGGAACGCCCTATGCGGGCTTGCAATGACACTGATCCCCGCCCCGCAGCATATCACCTATCACCTAATACCTAATACCTTTCCCCTTTCACGGGTTTCATAAAAAAACATTTGTATTTTTAATTTCATAGATATAGAATGATTTTCAGGGGTTCGGCGTAAGCAACGAGCAGAAGAATTGATCCTGTTACTCTCAGCTCTTCGCTCTCAGCTCTATGCTGATTCCTTGGTGGGGTAATTTCAATAAAGAGTAGAAGGGCAGGTTGAGGTTAAGGCTAAGGTCGAGAGAACGGCACTCAACCAGTTTTAAGCCGTTTTTTTATCTGACTACTGTCTACTTTTTGTTGGCAGTTGCCATGAGCTATGGTCTGTTTAGTTCATTTTGTTTTAACGTTGAACCCCCGATAGAGTCATTCGAGGGCAGGCATAGAACATTGAACGTAGAACGATCAGTTGATGTTGTTGTGGTGGGGTAATTTCAATAAAAAGTAGGTTAAGGCTAAGGTTCAGAGAAAACCCAACCTGATGTTTTTCACTCTCTGCTCTAAGCTCTTCGTTCTCAGCAAATGGTGGGAGACTATTCTTGCTGCAGACAATAGCCGATAATCTGATAATCCGAGACCTAACCCCGAATGCTGTTCTTATAAGAACGAGCACACTCTTGGCACTGAGCGTGTCCTAATAATATGCCATCACAAGAAAACCCAGGTCCTTTTATATTCTTTCTTTCAATAATCGTCATTTTTCTTATTTTGATTGCACTTTCATGGATTGTTATTAAAGAGAAGAAACGGATTACAAAAAAGAAGATTGATTTCATCAATTCTCTAAAAGATAAAATTTATTCAGCCACACAAGACTTTAATATTCTCTTGTCTCATAATTGCTATTTTAATCACAGAAAACTGGAGAACTGGAATAATGTATATGCTGCCGTGGCACAACAGGTTACATTCCCTTACAAAAAACTGGATATTACACCTGCGTTAAAAAACAACTTAAATCATTTTTTAAATAATTACAAAAATGGTGAACAAATACGGCAGAATCATAATCACAAATTTTGTCAATATGAATTATTGAAGAACCAGATGCTTTTTGATTCTGTCGAAAGTTACCCGCTCACTGAGAAACAAAGAGAAGCGATTGTCTATGATGAAGATAGTAATCTTGTGATTGCAGGAGCGGGTACCGGTAAAACCACTACAATTGTTGGCAAGGTTGCCTACCTTATAAAAACATTGAATGTAAACCCCTCAGAAATCCTTCTGTTGGCTTTTACGCGTAGGGCAGCGGAAGAGATGCGGGAAAGGATCGAGAGAAGGGTTGGAGTAAATCTTGACGTTATGACTTTCCATAAATTCGGTCTTGATATTCTTTCACGAGTTGAGCGTACAAAACCATCGGTATTCGACGAAGAAAATAGATTGCCAAAAATCATTAACGATAAATTAGATGAGTTAAAGCGAGACCCTGTTTACTTCAATCTATTAACCAGATATTTGGCATACTATTTAAAACCCTATAAAGCACCACATGATTTTGAGACAAAAGACAAATACTTACAGTATCTAAAGTCAAATAATATTAGAACGCTAAAAGGGGAAACTGTAAAAAGCTACGAAGAAGCAGAGATCGCAAATTTTTTCTACGTAAACAACATAGACTATGAATACGAAAGACCATATGAACACGCCACGGCGACTTACAATCATTCTCAGTATTGTCCTGATTTTTATTTATCCGATTATGGGATTTACATAGAACATTTTGGTATCGATAGAAATGGAGATGTCCCGAAATGGTTTGAAGGACCAAACCCTAAAGAAAAATATAATAACGGTATCATATGGAAACGCCAGATTCATGGCCGATATAAAACAACACTTGTTGAAACATTTCATTATGAGAAAAAAGAAGGAATTTTGTTCGATAATTTAGAAAAGAACTTGCGCCAACATGGGGTTGCTTTTGCGCCAAAATCAGACAATGATATATACAATATCTTCGACAAGCAAGAGGCAATACCCTTGTTGGTCAATCTGATTCAAACATTTCTTAATTTGTTTAAAGCAAATAATTTTACGATAGATGATCTGATCGCCAAGGCAAGGGTCATGGATGGGACAGGAAGGTATGCAGCTTTTCTGAAGATATTTCAGCCTATTTATGATGCCCATGAACAGTTCCTGCGTGATGCCGGAGAAATAGATTTCAACGACATGATTACAAAAGCAACGCGCTATATTAACACCAATCAATACAGGTCTCCTTACCGTTATATACTTATCGATGAATTTCAAGACATATCCATGGGAAGATATAATCTGATCAAGGCACTCATCGGACAAAACCCTCAACAGAGATTATTCTGCGTTGGCGATGATTGGCAGTCAATTTACAGATTCACGGGCAGTGATTTATCTATTTTTACGGATTTTGAAAAGTATTTCGGATATACCCAAAGGACCTTTCTTGATTACACCTTCCGGTTTAACGATAAGATTGCGCAATTTACGAGTGAGTTTATTCAACAAAATCCTGCTCAGCTTAAAAAGGAACTGAAAACTAAATACTCTACAACTGAAAAACCATATAAAATCATATTTAAGGATACTGACGCGGATCTTAAACGATTAATGAGTTGCCTGAAAAATATAAAAGAAAAGACAAATAATGATCCTGCAAAAGTTTTTATACTTGGAAGGTATAACTTTAATAGTCCTTCACGTCGTGATTTAAGTTATTTAAGTAAAACATTTGATCCTCTGCAAATAGAATTTCTCACTGCCCACAGCGCTAAGGGCTTAGAGGCTGATTATGTCATTATTGACTATTTAAATTCTGAAAAATATGGTTTTCCCACCGAAATCGTCGACGATCCAATCATCAATATGGTCCTGGCTGAATCAGATAATTATGACCACGCGGAAGAAAGGAGATTATTTTATGTTGCTTCAACGAGAGCAAAACATAAGGTTTATTTACTCCCTAACACATTCAAGCCATCAATGTTTGTCTTAGAATTACTACAAAAAGATCCCAAACAACTCGAATGCGAAAAATGTGGTGGTGTCTTAACGATCAGGGTAAACCGAACGACAAACAATAGATTCCTTGGATGTACCAATTATCCGTATTGTGACTTTACCCAGCCCCTTGGAAGACGATTTACCAACAGATCCACGTAATCATAACTATGCGACGTTGAGCAGAGCACTATCAACCATGAACCATCAACTATAAACAGATTTTCGCTCCTCGCATCTCGTACCTCCCATCTATCAGTTCAACATCCCGTTGTCGGTTCTGCCTGTTAAAATGGTTTGTAATGACAGCTGATCGCTGACGGCTGAAAGCTGATTGCTGATCTTAAAAAAACATTTGTATTTTTAATTTCACAGAGATAGAATGGTTTTAAAGGGTTTCTCGGGTTTATTGAGTTTCTCACGTTTCTTTGGTTTTAACATAGAACCTTGAACGATCTGTTGATGTATTGGTGGGGTAATGGTGGGGACAATTCTTGCAGCAGAAGATAACTGAAAAAATGGCAAGAAGAAGCCTGACTACGAATGCTCGAATGCCAATTTGAGGGAAACATTAAATGCAAAAACGCGACGAAGGCATAGTAAAAATGTTGTTAGAGTCTCCCTGGTGGGTGAGCATCATTGTAGCCTTTATTGCGTACATTGGCATCAAATTCATTATTCCTTCAATAATAGGAGGAAGCCCACTTTTTAAGGGTGTTGCAATACTACTCTCGTCGTTTGCGATATGGGTTGCCCTCTTCTTTCTTGTGATTGGCGCTATCTCCGCCCTGTTTGCCTGGAGGAGAGGGGAACTTCTGACGGGCCTGACAAGCGTCAAAACCATCCGTAGGCAGGTCCAAACGGCGACCACCCCCAAGGATTCTTCTGTTAGCGAATCTCCTCGTACGTATGCAGAGCAAAAGGTGATTTGCCCGATATGCGGATCAAACATGGTCTTGAGAAAGGCCACCAGAGGAGTGAATGCTGGAAAGAATTTTTGGGGATGTGAAAAATTTCCATCCTGCAGGGGTATCAGGAATATAAAGGAGTGAGAAAAATAATATAACAAGCTGCAAGTCACATGTCACGCTTACCTCGCTTCGGGAAGCTGGTGGCTTAAAAACATTGACTTTAGTTTTCAAAGGGTTACAATAGATGTATAGAAACAGGTGGGATTAATTTCAATAAGAACAGGTTAAGGTAGAACAGCTTTTCGCGTTGCTTTAGTTTTCCCGGTTTTGTTGTTTTTAACAAGATGAACCGGAGGAATATGTTCGCGATGAGCGAATATACGCTCTAAGCTGATGTTTTGGTTGGGTAATTTAATAAATAGCAGGTGCTGAAGGTTAAGGGGTAGCATAACTCTCAACCAGATTCTTGTTCTTTTTAGCCCATGGTGGGGGCGTTCTTGCGGCAGAAAATATCTGAAAAACTGATAATAAAAGACCAGACCCCGAAATTTTATCGAGATAAATTAAAATATGAATAATTGGCCAACCTTATTAAAACAATTTTTATTACAATCCAAAGGGGGGGATTTAAAAACGAGCTTCTATCCCAAAGAGTGGAGCGATTTGAGGCTACGCATCTCTTTCGGCATGGGAATGCCAGCCCGTATTCCTTGGATAGCTTTTATTACCCCTGAAATGCAAGTTAGTAAAGGATTCTATCCAGTGTACTTGTATTATAAGGAACTACAAGCTCTTGTTCTAGCTTATGGGATAAGCGAAACAGAAGAATTTGGGAAATCATGGCCTACTGAAATAATGAATTCAACACGCACTATTACAGCCTATTTTGATCAAGATGTTCCCCGCTACGGAGATTCATTTGTATTCAAGGCATACACAATTTCCATTGAAAACAGTAACGTACATATTACTTATAGAGATACTAATGCTATTACATCAGACAGAGATTTAGAATCAGATTTAGAAATAATTCTTGATTATTACCAAAAGACTACATCGATAACGCCCTCAGCTACTCCTTCTGATTATAGTCGGGGTTTATTTTATATGGAGAAACAGTTGGAGGATTTTCTTATACATAATTGGGGAAAGACTGAAATTGGTAAAAGATTCGACTTAATTATTGAAGAAGGTGAGTTAATAAGTCAACAATACAAAACTGATATTGGCCCAATTGATATTTTAGCAAAAGATAAGGGGTCAAATAGTTTTGTAGTGATTGAACTTAAGAAAGACCAAACCAGTGATGACACGATTGGCCAAGTAGCTCGTTATATGGGATGGATAAAAGAGCATAAAAAGGATGAAAATGTGAAGGGTATTATTATAGCTGGAAGCTATGATAAAAAATTAGATTATGCCTTGAAAGTGATGAAGAATATCGAAGTCTTTTTATATGAAATAGATTTTAAACTTAAGGAATTCAGAGGTATTGAATAACGTTAGCCGGTCTTCAGGTCAGCTGGGAAGGCCAGGGGGTCAAATCTTTATCCTTGACTCAGTCGATCTTCTATCTTCTTCCGTGAGGCATGAGGCAATCGTAAACCCTTGGGGTCAGGTCGTGCAATCCAGCAAATCATCTGACTTGTTTTCCTTGGCCCATCCGCTGTGGTGAGAATGGCCCGTATCGCGGAGAAATGAAACTAAACTTTAAGGTCTTCTAATAATCGGGGGAAAGCAACGGCCTGGATCTTTTTCTCAAGCCGGAAGGTCTCTTTGCCCGCGTGAATTACATGGGTGAATTCACCACACCCGAAGAATGATCCGAAAATCCAGAAGCCGAAAGAAAGGTATTTCCCGGCAAGTTAATATTCTTTTACTATTGTAATCTGAACAGGTAATCTTTCTATCGGGTTAATCCAGAAAGGAAATCGATATGAGATTGAATGAAGATGAAGTAAATAATTATCTGCAACCTTTTTTTGGACAGCACGAAGATAGTTTTCAGCAAGCCTGGCTGGAAATACTTGAATGCGATCCCCAAACATTAGAGGACATTACTCCTATTGTCAGGAAAACCAGAAACAGAGCTATAAAGCAGTATCTGAATAAAAAATTCAGGGAGGAGAGCTTATACAGACCTATTGGAAAGAATGGTGACAAAGGGTTTACCCTTGAATCAATACTGGCAAGCCCCGCAAATGAGAATGCCGAAGAAGACAATGGCAGGGAGGCAAGGGGGTCAAATCTTTATCCTTGACTCAGTCGATCTTCTTTCGTGAGGCATGAGGCAATCGCAAACCCTCTGGTGTCAGGTCGTGCAATCAAGCACATCATATGTTATTGCTTTAACGCCGGTTTGAGAAGGCAATGGGGTCAAATCTTTATCCTTGACTTAGTCGATCTTCTATCTTTATCCGGGTGTACAGAAGGGGACGACCGTAAATAAGTAAATAACTTATAACACATAGTCCTTCTCACTGACAATTCTCTCACCTCGTTCCACAGCGTAGCCCACAGCAGGTGGCGTCATGGGGGATGGAGACGTCGTTTCTCAAATTGCTTTATCAATGAATGGAAGGGGGGATTGGGGGCCACCTCCACACCCCCTTTACTTTGAAAAAATGCCTGTAGTTTGATATGGGGCATACTGCTTTTATTGCCAGAAAGAATTTCAAAAGACAAGCAAGTAAGGGCAGTCGATAGTCGTCAGTAGATAGTAGACAGCAAATAGCACGAAGCCCGTGAGTCGTGAGGGGAAACTACAGCAGAGAGCTGAGGGTTTAAGCATATTCTGTATTGGTTGTATTTTTATCTCCACTCTTCGCTCTCTGCCCTCTGCTGCTGTATGCTCTGCGGGCTCGAGCGAAGCGGGCGTGAGACAAAGGGTTGCTTCGTCGTATATTAAGTGAATATGACAAATTTACATATTAGTGGAAAATTGTCTTGACAAATTTACATATATGCATAAAATAGTCATATACAGATGATAGAGCGTATCGTTAAAACCTATCTCTTCGATCCTGAACTGAATGCCGGGAAGATGGTCTTTCTCACAGGCCCCAGGCAGGTCGGCAAGACTACCTTTGCGAAGGAATGGCTTAAAGGATCAGGCATGGAAGATATGTATTTCAACTGGGATGACCCTTCTGTCGCCCGGGAATACCGGAGGAACCCTCTTATATTCAGGAACCTCATCGACGAGAAATACCGCAGATCACCGGTCCCGATCGTTTTCGATGAGATCCATAAGCAGCGGGACTGGAGGAATATCCTGAAAGGATTTTACGACACAAATAAGGGCAGGATGACGCTCCTCGTGACAGGGAGCGCACGCCTTGGATTGTACCGCAAAACGGGCGATTCACTGGTGGGACGGTATTTACTGTACCAGATATTCCCTCTGGGATTACCCGAGGTGGTTGCCGATTTTAGCAGGATTGCCGGAGAGAACGTTGATTTCTCAGACGGAGAGGGATTCATTCGCGCCATACGCTCCATAAACATTAAAGGGCGCGATGAATCGCTTAGCCGGTTGCTGACATATGGCGGCTTCCCCGAGCCTTTCAGCAAGGCATCGCAGCGTTTTTTTACGAGATGGCAGAGAGAATACAGGACGCTCCTGACAAGAGAGGACGTGAGAGACCTTTCACGGGTCTCCGACATCAGGGGCATTGAACAACTGGCGGAGATCCTTCCTTCAAAGGTCGGTTCACCCCTTAGCATTAACTCTCTCCGTGAAGACCTCGGATGCCACTATGCGACAATCGTTAACTGGATCCATATCCTGGCGCAGCTCTATCTCCTTTTCACGGTCCGCCCATGGCATAAGCGGATCACCCGGTCCATTAAAAAGGAAGTAAAGCTTTATTTCTTTGATTGGACAACCGTGCCCGATACCGGATACAGGTTTGAGAACTTTATCGCCGTCACGCTGCTTCGGATGGCGGCAAGGCTCACGGAGACCGGCCTCGGGACATACGAGATAATGTACGTAAGGGACAGAGAGAAACGCGAGGTGGACTTTGTCCTCGTAAAAAACGGTAAGCCTGTCGCCCTCTTTGAGGCAAAGGAAGGGGATACGCGCATCAGCCCCGCAGGGAAGTATTTCGCGGGGAAGCTTGGGGTCCCCTTTTACCAGATAGTTAATAAACCGGTAAAGGCAGAAGCCTTTCCGGGCAACTGCTTCATCATTCCTTCAACAAACTTCTGTATGTTCGCAGGGTAAGACCTGTTGCTTCACAGAAACCCTTTGGTATCAGGTCTTGCAATCCGGCAAAACATGCGGTGGGGTTCGGGCGATACCGGTGGATCTCCACATGTACTTGATTGATCAATAGCATTTGTATAGATTGTAATTACAGTATATATGGAGGTAACACATGGGGAAGCAGATGATCATCCGGATCGATCCGGAGCTTAAGAGCATGGCTGATAATCTTGCCAGGGCCGAGGGGAAGACCGTGAGCAAGGTTGTAAGGGAGCTTCTTGAAGATTATGTAAGAAACAGGGACATCTCTTCCTATATCGACGACCTCTGGGGCCGTATCAGGACAAAGATGGCAAGAAAGGGAGTTTCTCTCCGCACCATCAACGCGACAATAAAAAAGGTCAGAGCGGGAAGATGATCCTGACGATAATATGTTCATAGAGTGCGCAGTTGCCCACAAATGTCCGTATATAATATCGGGAGACAGGCACCTGTTGTCTGTCGGTAATTATATGGGCATCAAAATAATAAGCCCGGCGGAGTTCCTTAGAAAATATTTCCGTAATAGCACCCTTCAGCTGTGATCAATATAATTTTCTTTAAACTCTTGACAATTAGTAACCTATAAGTTACCAGTACAACACAGAACAAGGATATTGAAAAGGCAAAGACGTTCTGGCTGGAATATAAGGCCAGAAAGAGGCAGGGAGGTTGATCATGGCGCTTACCCGTGATTTTAAAGAAACTATAATGGAACGCGCGGCACGCGATGAGAAGTACCGCAAAGGATTACTTGCAGAAGCGGTAAACGAAATGCTCGAGGGGAATCTTGACGTAGGGAAGGCAATGCTGCGTGATTACATCAACGCAACGATCACCTTTCCGGCCCTTGCAAAAAAGCTTCATAAATCAAGTAAGAGCATCCATCGGATGTTAGGTTCCCGTGGAAACCCTCGTATGGACAGTATCATGGGGATCCTCAAGGTCTTGCAGGATCAGGAGAAGATACGGCTCCATGCAAAATATTGATACCAAGTTGCATTCATTCATATAGCTTCGTTGCCTTCGTTGTCATCTCCTCGACGTACTAAAATGTACGCCTCCGTCGCCTCCTCCTCGTCGCCTCGCTCTATTTTTGAATGCAACTCGGTATGAGTAATTACTGCAGCAAGTGCAAAAAGACGATCACCCTCAAAGCCGCGCAGTACTTATGGAATCACGACCCTTGTTCCTCGTCTCTCGCTCCTTTTGTTTGGGCTTGACAATTTTGCAGTGGTAATGCATAATTTATGCATGTGGATATCAAGAAATTATGAAAAGACCTTGCGGTCGATGTTCGGGCAATTTCCCGCCGTTGTTTTGACAGGTCCCAGGCAGGTGGGGAAGACCGCGCTCGTACGCCATGTATTCCCCGGCGCTCAATATGTCTCTCTCGATCTCCCGTATCTTGCCGCACAGGCAGAAGAAAATCCGGAAAGGTTCATCGGCGAACAGAAAGAGCCGCTTATCATTGACGAGGTCCAGTACGCGCCTTCGCTCTTCCGCTACCTCAAGGCGGTCATCGATAAAGACAAAAGGCCCGGCCGCTTCATACTTACCGGCTCGCAAAACTTCCTCCTGATGCAGGGGGTATCGGAAAGTCTTGCGGGAAGATGCGGCGTCATGAACATGCTGAACCTTTCCTCGGCTGAGCTGAAAAAGACCTCCCGTACATTTGATGAGAACAAATACCTCTTCGGGGGAGGGTATCCGGAACTCTACGCGCAGCCGGGCATAGAGCCCCATTTCTGGTATGCCTCATATGTGAGCACCTATGTGGAAAGGGATGTACGGAATATCCTGAATGTCGGCAGTCTCCGGGATTTCGACCGTTTCCTGAGGGCGACAGCAAGCAGGACCGCACAGATACTTTCATATTCAGACCTCGCCAGGGACGTGGGTGTTGCCCCGAATACGGCAAAGAAATGGATCTCCGTGCTGCAGGCCTCGGGCCAGATCTTCCTCCTTGAACCTTACTACAGGAATATAGGCAAGAGACTGGTAAAGTCTCCAAAGCTGTATATGTGCGATACCGGCCTGATTTCCTTTCTACTCGGTTTTGATAGCTGGGAGGCTATCGCCCGCAATCCGATGGTAGGCGCATTCTGGGAGACGCATATCGTCATGCAGGTCGTCAGGCATTTCTATTCAATGGGGAAGGCCGTGCCGCTGTGGTTCTGGAGGACGTCCCAGGGAGATGAGGTCGATCTCCTCATCGAACAAGGCGGCCAATTCACAGCTATTGAATGCAAATATGGCGAAGCGGTCGATGCTTCAAGTTTGAAAGGCATGGAGGCCTTCATGAAGGAATATGGAAAGTCTTCTCTTGCTTCCGGGTTTATTGCATCGAGAACGCCCAGGAAATATCCGCTATCCAAGATCGTCTCCGCCGTTCCGGGAAGTTCCATCGACACCTTTTTGTGAGCGAAAGCGGGGCACAGGGGTCAAATCTTTATCCTTGACTTAGTCGATTTTCTATCTTCTTTCGTGAGGCATGAGGCAATCGCAAACCCTTTGGGCCAGGTCGTGCAATTAAGCACATCACACAATATGCGAGATCAAAGCACTCGCAGAGAACGCAAAGTACAGCTGATACCGTAAAAAGTGAAAAGTGAAAGGTGAAAGGTTTTCAACCTAAATATTTCACTATAGAGCATCGGTGTCGGGTTTTTCTGACCCCAGATGGTGCACAGATGGTGCAGTGCCTGGGGAAGTGTCCCCCGGAGGTCCGGGAATACAACATGAACCACTGGATCAGGAAAATATTGAGGTTGACATGATGGTCTATGGAGCGTAATATTAAATTAGCTGATTGTAGGGATCGGCGAGAATTTATTTGATCACGTGTTTGAAGGCAGATTTTCGATTTGGAAGGGTTTGGGAGTAGGCGGAAAACAATTTTTTGATGGAGGTGACTTTATGAAGGTAAACAGAAAATGGTTGTTTTCGGTTGTGCTGGCTCTGGGGGTTCTTGGACTATTTCTGCTGCCCGATAATGTGAATGCGCGGGGGAGACAGGATCAGAAGAAGAGATGTACGTTTACGGTGACTAAGATATCAGGGCATTTTTCGGATCTGCGGGATAGCCGCAAAAATATCTACATAGGTAGTACTCGCGCCAGCAACAAGGACTATACTGCACAGTTTAAATGCTCCGCTCCGGGGAACACAATAATCCACATGAATCTCTGGGCTTATCACAAGAGTTGCGGCCAGCCAAGTAATTCCACGTGGTTCATGGAAGCGCAATGCATGGGAGGAGATGCTTTAAGCGGTCCATGCCAACCGCCAAGCCGGAACGTCTGTTTAGGGGCTTTGTCCATGTCCACCATTGCGGCAAGGGCGGAAAGTATGGCCCGGGACATGTGCTGCAGCAACAAAAATCTCTGGTAGGACAAAGGGGTCAAATCTTTAGGGGCTGTTGCCCAAATAGATTGGACCCCAAGTGTATGGGATCAGGTCTTGCAATCCAACAAATCATCTAAAATATTCTCCCTGGAAAACAGAAGGTCGCACAGTATTGCTGGAATCAGAAAAAGATCTTCGGCGGCAAGGCATATTGCTTTGATTGCCAGAAAGAAGTATCCGGGACAAACAAGTAGAAAGCAAAACTATTTCTGTGCGCGTTTTGGTTCTTTTTCCTTTTTCTCTTTTATATCTTGTGCATGTTTTATAGCCTTTTGTTTCTGATCCTTGTCTCTATTTTTCTTCCCGCCTTTGTCTCCCATCGCTTACCCCCTGTTATATTAAGGCATGAAAAAATTATATCAGACAGAGAGCACACTTGCAAGTAAAGGTGATTGGGACATTATGGAAATGGAGTTGTAGTAACAGCCATAGAGGTATTACTATAAACAAGGAAAGGAGGAGTATGGGCAGGCAGCAGGGACAACCCGCACAATCTATATCGACAAACGCTATTTTACCGGCCGGAAGGTGGTCGTAGTTCCCGGCCGCGTTGAAAGGAAGTAAGGCCGTCCAGTATTCCGTTGACCCATACGGTTATTCTTGTTATAAATTCACGTCACGGGGCAGTGTCTTTCAGGGCACGACCTTCACTACCGTGACCACATTTAAAAAGAAGGTGAAATGTATGAAAAAGATCGGTTGCTTCTGTTTAATAATGTGTTTAATCATCCTTGCCGGGGATGTACACGCGGCACCAAAGGATATAAAGGGAACTCCTGAACTGACAATGCTGACGGAGGAATACCCGCCCGTCACGTTCATGAAAGACGGGAAGGTCGCCGGCTTTGTAACCGACATAGTGCGCGAGATCATTGCCCGCCAGGGTATTCCGGATACGATCCGGTTGACATCCTGGGACGAGGCTTACACTAAAGCGTTGAAGACCCCGAATGTAGTGCTCTTCAGCGCCGAGAGGACCGATAAGAGGGAGAAGCTGTTTCAGTGGGTAGGGCCGGTAGGCAAGAACAGCGCCATGTTTTACGTAAAGAAGGGCTCCGGCATAATGATCCGAAGCCTGCAAGAGGCCAAAAGGCTTGCCGCCATTGCCACCACCACCAACTGGTTTACCGAACAGTATCTCAAAAACAAAGGGTTTACGAACCTGGTCAGTTCTCCTCTTCCCACCACCAACGTCAAGCAGCTCATGGACGGAAGCGTGCAGGTTTCGATATTTACCGATATTACCGTTCCGGAGATCGTGAAAAAGGCGGGATACCGCATGGACGACCTGGAGCCGGTCTTTCGCGTGAGCAATACCTATTTTTATATCGCCATGTCGCTTGGAACTCCGGTTGAGATAGTTGCAAAATGGCAGTCAGTCCTGGACGGCATGAAGGCGGACGGTACCTTCGAAAAGATATACCGGAGCTACATTCCCAATGCGGACCTGAAGGACCTCCTGAAAACGTCACGATAAATAATTATCTTTGAACGGGTTCAGGGTGCCGAGAGGGCCTTTACCCTCGGATCGTCTGCCTTGATATCGACGGCAAGCCTTTTCCCGGTATTCTCACCAAAATGGTCAAAGATCCCCACGACCAGGTAATTGATCATATCCCTGAGGTCCAGACCTTCCCCGGTGACGGAGGCCTCCCCGATCCAGATATCCGTCATCGTGCCCGAATCCCTGTAATCCTTTCCGTCAACGATCTTCAGGGAGAGCCATTTATCGGATATTGAGGTCGTATACGGGACATAGGTCGTTGAGCCGGGAAGTTGAACTGTTGAGTAGGAGGTTCCCTTTGGCCCGGTTTTTGTGACCGTTGCAGTTCCCCCGGGCTGGTATACCGGCATCGTGCGGGTCACCGTTCTTTCCTTCCCTATGCCGTATCCGTGGAGGAGATAATAGACAGGGCTGTCGGACTGCGATATCGCATAGCCCTTCAGCTTCAGCATACTTTCGATCTTCCTCGCGACCTCCTTGTCGAGCAAGGGGTTTTTTGCTTCCTTATCTTCAACGACATGGATCGTTGTGCCCGGAGCAATGATCAACGGCCTGTCCGGATTACGGAAACCATCCACCTTGACCGTATACGATGTACATCCCTGCAGGAGAATGAGCAGGAGAAACAACATGCCCTTTAGGAAGACTATTGTAGTACGGAAATTCATATTAACAACCACCTGCTATGAAAAGAATATCAAACACCGGACGGTAAAACAATTAAAAAAGAAGAGAGAAGGATAAGGGAAGTGAAAGCAGATACATTATAGTGAAACAGAGGAATCGTTTTCCCGTATATAGGCAAGAATCTCCTTCGCGTTGTCGGAATACGCGATCACCTTGTCGTAATCGAAGGAGATATTATTGAGATATTGTAATATGATCGCGTCACCCACCCCGGTCTTCGGCAATATCCCGGAAAAGAAAAAACCACTCTCCTCAAAGGCAGGGGACATGAAATAGGTGAGCGGGTCCTCCATGCCGAGATAGAGGTTGATCGCGGCGATCTGTTCGACGCATAGAAGATTTTTCAATATTCCTTTAATTTCATGTACAACATTCGACCCGTATTTTGTAATAAAGATCTCGGCGTTTCCCTCAGCGGCATAAACCTTCGCATAGATGACCGACTTATCATCCGTGAAATGAGGTTCCGGGAAGGGAGGGACAATATAATTGTGTTCAGCGCCCATATCTCTGTAAAGCTTTTCTATCATTGCCCTATGCCGGGCAGGGGGATAGAGGGTTATCGGATCAGGTTTTTTCAGATATTTAAAGCTCAGCACCACGCTTATTCTCTGGGACTCGCCCTTTGAGATGCCCTTGAAGACCCAGGTTGCGGGACTTGTTGCCAGCTCTATGCCGCAGTCAACCAGACCGTGACCGACCATTGTTTTTTGTGAATAGATGTGATTTGCAACAGCAAAGGCATAAACACCCTCAAGGTCGTATTGTTTTGGCGCGGCAAAGAGGAAATCAAGCATTCTCTTCATGCATCCCTGACCCCTGTATTCAGGGCTGACAAAGATAAATGTCAGTTCCGCGATCCTTGCGCCCGGTTCAGGGTAGTGCAGGGCGGCATGGCCCATAAAGACATCGTCCTTCGTTACCGCAACCGCGGAGATCATCTCACCGGAGTCATTTGAAGCCACTATCTGTTCAGGATAATAGATGACTTCATCAAAAAATGTATAACCGTGTGATTTATAGGCGCCCTTTGAAATCTCAATTGCCTCTAAAGCCTTCATCCTCCTGACATCGTATTCGATCCTCCCGGCGATAACGACAGGTCCTGGTCTTTCTTCTTCATGGCGCTCCAGTTCGGAAGGATCGCAGAAGTCTTCTATATTCTTACCCGGCAGGTATTTAACGAGATGTATCTCTTTGCCTTCAGATCCCAGGTTGTGGAAGGAGACTTCATCAACGATCTCTTTCATGAGAAATGTGCCGAGTCCGGTGGAGCCGACTTCAAGAATGTCTTTCGAAGGGTCATAGAGGGTGATCTTGCCGGGGTCAAAGGGCATCCCTTTCTCTTTTATAATGATCTTTATACCCATAGAGGTTTGTTTGCAGATAATATCAAAGGTGCTGTCTTCACCGGCTTCAAAGGCGTGTTTTATTACATTCATGAATGCTTCTTCGAGGGCAAGTTCGATCTGATATATGGTTTCAACGGTAAACCCGAACATCTTTGCCGCCTCTCTAACGGAAGCCTGGGCAACGGGAAGATA
>JAQTNJ010000040.1 GCA_028713955.1 Syntrophorhabdaceae bacterium | reverse complement strand
AGGGGAAGATACCGAAACCGATGTTACTCCCCGATACGGTATGGATCAATAGGCCGGTATTAAAGAGTGATGGGAAGATACACTAAATGTTTTGCAAAAGTGTCTCATTTTCATTGACATGTTCCGTAGAAGCAGCATAAAGCCGAGAGCGAAGAGCTGAGAGTAAAACAGCTCATGGCTCATAACAAACTCGATACTCGACCATCTATAATCGATCATCGACGTTCTACGTTCAACGTTAAAACCTGATACATCCCACCAATAATCAGCGGAGAGCCGATCGGTTCATCTGTTTCTTCTAGTCTGTCTGATCACAACCAAAGAAAAAAAGTAAAACTCAATGAACCAGAGGAACCATTTTAACCCCTTAAAACCATTCTATATCTATGAAATGAAAAATACAAACATTTTTTATATGGAGTAGCCGGCGCAGACCGCATTCGCCACCTGCCCGATGAGCGAGTCGGGAGGTATCTCGCTGTATCCCAGGAGCTTGTATTTGTCCTTGATCTTCCCTACAACGGTATCGTGCAGCGTCTTCCCCTCCAGGGTCCTGTAGATCACCCTGAGGGTGACATATTCATATTGCCTGCAGTCGATCCTGTCGAGGATGAGGGAATAGTAGGCGCCGGCGATATTGGGCATCAACATAACCAAGTCATCGTACATCCCCCGGCTGTAGATGAACTTTTCCCAGACCATCGCCTCACCGCTTATGCTTCTCACTGCGGACTTCTTCTCGTAGAACATCTGGCCGTCCTCGTTCTCCCCCACCTTTACCCATTCCTCAGTCGTGTACTGGTATTGCCGGGAAAAAAGGGCAAGCTGGATGGCGCAAAAGAAGCAAAAGAACGCAAGGGAAAAGGCCAGCGCCTGCATGATGCCGTAGTTGTGGGCATCATTCTTCATCATCTTCCTCTTCCCTGCCGGATTCGTATTTACAGGTATCACCGTCCCTGTATGAGTCGCAGGACGGAAGGGGGATGCAGGGCATGTTGTTCAGCGTGCACCACTTCCCGCCTGATGCAAACATCGATATGCCGAGTATGTCAAAAAGGTCGTCCATGGTTCATCTCCGGTTCGTTACCGTCTCCGTATCCTCCCCTTCAGGTTCCAGTCCCTGTCGTAGATCCTGTCGCCGTCTCTCCGGTATTTGAGGCCCCAGTTCCTGTCGTATACCTTGTTGCCGTCTATGCGGTATTTGAAGTTCTGCTTCTCGTCATAGACCTTGCTGCCTTCTACCCTGCCCTTTCGATTCCAGTCCCTGTCGTAGATCCTCCCGTTGTCTTCGATGCGGTATTTCAGGTTCCCGTCCCTGTCGTATATCGCCTCCCCGGCAAAAGAAGGGGAACTGATGAGCAAAGAAAGACCGAGGCCCGCGATCACCAGGCAAACCCTGCTATTCAACTGTGACCTCCGCTGTATCCGATGTACGGCATCCTCTTATTATGAATTATACTCTATTTTATCAGACGGTACTGACAACAGGGTGTCAGAGAGAAAAGAAAATAGGCAAGCCGGCACGGCCCATTGGCGGACGCTAAGAGCCATGCCGGGGGTGCCTGTCTTTGATAATGTAAAAACTATTGGTATCTTAGTTTGGCGCAGTACGCGGAAGTTTCTCGCCTCGCTTAACAATCTCAACTGCCTGTGCAAAACGGTTATGAAAAGTACCTTCTGTCAAGGTTGTTGCAATATTGATAGAGAGCCGGCGTTTTGTAACAACGGTAACCTTCGTATGGTCCTTATCGAAAGGTTCAATCCATGCTCCCATAACCGCTCCCCACGAGACCATGTTCACTCCGCTGCTGGTCAGCATATAGCCTTCATCTTTATGTTCTTCAATTGCATCCGAGCCCTCCCAACGAAAGACGGTTTTGGCGATCTCCCACGCCTGGTCTGGAGTTACAGGATAAATCTTCATTGTTCCTTCAGCGTCCGGGCAATAAAGATGACATCGCTGCCGTAATATCCCCGAATGGTCTCGATAAGGATCTTGTCAAAGACGATCTCGCCGCAGTTGTCCCCCAGAAAGACGATCCGTTTTGCATTGCGAAGCCTTTCCTTTAGCTGTTCTGCGCTTGCAGGGTCCAGCATAAAGCCTTCCAGTTTTTTTATGATCTCTTCCACCGGCTGTTCCGCCGCGATCGTCATTATGTCGATTGCATTCCCTGTGATCGAGAATTTAACAGCCGACGACAGGGGGTCCTGGTCTTTCAGAAGGGACTCTTTGACCAAAGGATAGAGCTGAAGCGCTATATCGTTCTGTCTCTTTTTTACTTCTTTCAGGGGGTCATCAATCCCCGACATCTCGCTGAATATGATCCACAGGCGGCTTATGATCTCAGGTGAAGTGATTCTGAAGTCTTGTGGAGACACCGGTTTTTTTCTTTCAATGGCGTCAGCGAATGACCGTATTTTTTGCTCGTCGTTAAGGGCGATGTCTGCAACCTTCGTGAACATCTTCGTGATGCAGGGGTAGCAATCAGGCCATATGTGCATCGGTGTTCCCCTCCAGGATTCATAAGATCAATTTCATGCTTCACGACTCACTCGTGATCACTTTCAGGAGATTTACCTCGTCAAGGGCTTTTCCTGTCCCTTCGGCAACCGCGGTCAGGGGATTGTCCGCGATGATGACAGGAAGGCGGGTCACTTCCTTGATGAGAAGGTCAAGGTTCCTAAGGAGCGCCCCTCCGCCGCTGATAACAATGCCTTTATCAACGATGTCCGCA
This sequence comes from Syntrophorhabdaceae bacterium, assembly GCA_028713955.1. Lineage (NCBI taxonomy): Bacteria > Pseudomonadati > Thermodesulfobacteriota > Syntrophorhabdia > Syntrophorhabdales > Syntrophorhabdaceae > Syntrophorhabdaceae bacterium. The sequence goes on along the minus strand of JAQTNJ010000040.1, from coordinate 15,400 downwards.
GCAAGTTCCGGCGGTGTCTGCTCAAGGGCGATCCGTATGGTTTCTATGATGGCATTGACGGGTTCGGCTATGGCCTCCCGAATCTCCCTTGATGAGATCTCCAGGGCTTTTGGTATCCCGGCGATAAGATCCCTTCCCTTGATCTCCATTGTCGTCTCTTCGCCGTCGAGGTTCGGGTATGCCGAACCGATGGTGATCTTGATGTTCTCCGCAGTCCTCTCGCCGATGAGGAGGTTGTACCTCCGCTTGACGTACTGAACGATCGCCTCTTCGATCTTGTCGCCGGCAATGCGCACGGAGTTGCAGTAGACAATGCCGGCGAGGCTGATGACGGCCACTTCGGTGGTGCCTCCTCCGATGTCGACGATCATGTTGCCGCTCGGCTCGGTAATGGGCAGACCAACGCCGATCGCGGCGGCCATAGGCTCTTCAATAAGATACACCTCCCGCGCCCCCGCTGTTTCTGCGGATTCCCTTACGGCCCGCTTTTCGATGGGAGTGATGGCGGAAGGCACAGAGATGACGATCCTCGGCCTCGCATAGGATTTTTTATTATGTATCTTCTGGATGAAGTACTTGAGCATTGCCTCGGTGATCTCGAAATCGGCAATGGCGCCGTCCTTGAGCGGATGGGTGGCGACGATGTTGCCGGGAGTCTTGCCGAGCATCTTTTTTGCCTCTTCGCCGACGGCGATGACCTTTTTAGCTCCCCGGGAATCCTTGTAAACAGCCACCACAGAGGGTTCATTGGAAACGATGCCTTTGTTTTTTGCGTAAACAAGCGTGTTCGAGGTGCCGAGGTCAATGCCCAGATCTTTTGATATGAATCCAAAGAGCGCTCCGAACATTTCTCCTCCTTCCAAAACAGTTATACTATTTTAAAGCCTTAAAAACAATAAACATAGAGATCAAGAGTCGTTAAGGATGGGTGCAATCTCTCCTTGCAATAGCCTTTTCTATTGTCTACAATGAATGTATCGGACAAAATGGAAGCGCTTATCAAACTTAATGAAAAGGCACAGGCAGATCTGCGTGAACGCGTCAAAGAGCTCTCCTGTCTTTATAATATAGCTCGTCTTGCCACCGAGAGAGATGCCGGGATCAATGAGATGCTGGTAAACATTGTGGAGGATCTTCCGCCCGCCTGGCTGTATCCGGAGGCAGCCTGTGCAAGAATTGTTCTCGACGGCTGTTCGTATTCAACACGGAACTACCGGCAGGGAAAATACCGGCAGCGCGAACCGATCATCATCAACGGAAAACGCCGGGGCCATATCGAGGTCTGCTACCGCGATGAACGACCGAGGCACGATGAGGGGCCATTTCTCAAAGAAGAGAGGCATCTGATCGAGGCGGTAGCGAAAGAGATTGCAATCGTTATAATGCGAAAGGAGGCGGAGCAGGACAGGCTGAGGCTTGAAGAGCAGCTCAGGCATGCCGACAGGCTGGCTACCGTCGGCCAGCTTGCTGCCGGTGTTGCCCATGAACTAAATGAGCCCCTCGGACACATACTCGGTTTTGCCCAGCTTGCACAGAAATGCCACGGGCTTCCCTTGCAGGCGCAGGAGGATATCGGCAAGATACTGGCTACGTCCCTTTATGCCCGCGAGATCGTAAAGAAGCTCCTGATCTTTGCCCGCCAGATCCCGCCGCAACGGGGAAAAGTGAACATCAATAACCTTGTTAATGAGGTTTTTAACTTCCTGGAATCACGGTGCGCAGGCAACGGGATCAATGCAGCCCGCTCCCTCTCGCCCGATATCCCGGAGATAGATGCCGACCCTTCACAACTGAAGCAGGTGTTTGTAAATCTTATCGTCAATGCACTGCAGGCAATGCCGGACGGAGGCGACCTAACGATCTCCACACATAAAGGACATCGGAAAATCCATATTATCGTGGAGGATACCGGAGTCGGCATGGACAGGGAGGTCCTCCAGAAGATATTTACCCCCTTTTTCACAACGAAGGATATAGGACTGGGAACGGGCCTGGGGTTACCGGTAGCCCACGGCATCATTGTTGCCCATCAAGGTTCGATCAGGATCGAAAGTAAAGCAGGACAAGGAACTGTATGCAGGATAGAATTGCCGATCAAAGGATCCAAAAAGGTGCGGGAAAAGACTTGGAGCTCTCCGACAGAAAAGACCGCATCTTAACGGTAGATGATGCACCTGCAACGCTGGAAGTGCTCCGGCGCAACCTTGCATCCGCAGGGTACATAGTATTCACCGCATCCAGCGTTGCTGAAGCCATCAAAATTCTTGACGCCGACCCCGTCGACCTTGTCATCACAGACCTCAAGATGCCCGGCATAAGCGGCGTGCATCTTGTGAGGCACATCCGTGAAAACTTCAGCGATATGGAAGTGATGATCATCACCGGCTACCCCAGCGTGCAGGGGGCGGTCGAAGCGGTGAAGACAGGGGCCGAAGAATACCTGGTAAAGCCCTTTACCGACGATGAGCTTCTTTCCGCTGTAGAACGAACCCTCAAGAAGCTTCACATGCGAAGGGTTGCCCATGCATGCCCGCAGAAAAAGACTTCCGCTCCCCATGGCCTTATCGGTGAATCGCCTGCCATGGATAAGATCAGGGACTTTATCGCAAGAGCTGCCCTGACATCTGCAACCGTGCTTATCTGCGGGGAGAGCGGCACCGGGAAAGAGCTGGTCGCGAGGGCTATCCATTACAGCAGCAAAAGGGTTGCAGCGCCCTTTGTACCGGTCAATTGCGGGGCAATACCCGAAGAGTTGCTTGAAAGCGAGCTCTTCGGGCATATCAAGGGCGCCTTTACCGGGGCGGCAGAGACCCGCGCCGGTTTTTTTCAAACAGCGGACGGGGGCACGATCTTTCTTGATGAGATAAGCGAAACAAGCCTGGCAATGCAGATCAAACTTTTACGGGTCCTCCAGGATAAGGAGGTCTGCATGGTCGGCTCGAGCCGTACAAGGAAGGTCGACGTGAGAATCCTTGCATCCACCAATAAAGACCTTCAAACGCTTGTCCAAAAAGGACTGTTCCGGGAGGACCTCTTTTACCGGATCAATGTGATCACCGCAGACCTCCCTCCTTTGAGGGAGCGGGGAAGCGATATATTGCTTTTGATCCGTTTTTTTTCCAGGAAGTTCTCAGAGGAGCTGGGACGGCCGGCGCCCCGGTTTTCTGATCGGGCGTTGGAGGTTCTCCGGAATTACCACTGGCCGGGGAACGTGAGGGAGCTTGAAAATACGGTGCAGCGCCTTGTCGTTATGACAGACGGGGTCACGGTAGACGCCCCTGATCTCCCCGAGCACATGCGTTTTTCGGCCCTCGGGCACGGGTCTTTCAACCGCACCCTCGCGTCGGTCGAGGCCGAATACATCAGGAATGTTTTAGCCAGTGTAAACGGCAATAAGACCAAGGCGGCAGAGATCCTCGGGATCGACAGAAAGACCCTGCGCGAAAAACTTTCAAAAACGCGAAAAACATATTCATGAAGACGGCCACGAGGACTTGGCTTTCCTCGATCTAACGACAGCGCAAAGGGGAATAATTCCCCGGTGGCGCAGAACTACCCGACGGCAGAGGCCGTCCCCTTTTCTTCGCTGAAAAATACTACTACACGTAACCATGCAAGATGATGTGCGATCAACGGTAATCGCAAGGAGGAAGTCCGCTCTTTCTCCTGATTAAAAAACCGTGGCAGGGAAAGTGCATTTCTTTTAGACAGAAAAACCAACCGAACCGAAGGGGAGGTGTGCATGAAGAGGATGGCCAGGGCAGTGAAGGGAAAGGCAAAGCCTGTTCTTTTCGAAGAGAACATATACCAGGGCCTCTGCCCCTCCTGCGTGAACCTCGAAATATGCTCGTTTGCGAGGAAGTCGGAGGGGCCGGTCTTTTACTGCGAGGAATTTGACGATGACGACGGGTCTGCAAGAAAGAATGTCCGCCGGGTGCAGGGGGGCATCAGCGAAGAAAAGGATTGCAGTGGAAACCATATAGGACTGTGTACAACATGCGAGAACCGGGACGATTGTGTCTTTTCCAGGCACGAAGGCGGTATATGGCATTGTGAAGAGTATCGATAAAGGAACTCCCGGAAAGCAGGGAGAATACATGTGCAGGAGAGAACAATATGGAAACAAAAGATATTCTCAATATAATTCGTAAAGGCAACGGGAAGGCGGGGATCATCTCCATCCTTGAAAACATCCAGGAGAGGTACGCCTATCTGCCCGAAAAGGCGCTGAGGCTTATTGCCAGAGAGACCGGATATCCGCTTGTGGATATCTACGGCGTTGCAACGTTCTACAAGGCATTCAGCCTGAAGCCGCGGGGGAAACACTGCATATCGGCATGCCTTGGCACCGCGTGCCACGTCCGCGGCGCCCAGGCCGTCGTGGATGAATTCAAGCGGCAATTGGATCTGGCGCCGGGCGGGACGACCCCTGACAATGAGATCACCCTTGAAACGGTAAACTGCCTCGGGGCATGCGCTTTGGGCCCGATCGTTGTTTCGGACGGGCACTATTTCGCAAATGTAGCCCCTGGGGATACCAAGGATATAATCCAGGGAACAAAGGACGGGGTGTATGGATCGAACGGGAATGCGAAGATGTATCTCTTTCCCATTGAGGCCGCCTGTCCGCAGTGCAACCGGAGCCTGATGGACAGCGAATATCGCCTTGCGGGTTATCCGTCCATCCGGGTCAATGTTCTGGCGGGAGAGGCGAGGGGATGGGCGAGGCTGCCCTCCCTTTACGGCAATTTTACGAGGATCTACGAGCACGAGATCCCGGATAATACGCTGGTCAAATTTCTCTGCCCCCATTGCGGTTCGAGCCTCCAGGGCAAGGCCGGCTGCATGGAATGCAACGCACCGATGGCGACGGTAAAAGTAAACGGGGGAGGCGGGGTTGTCAGCATCTGTACGCGCACCGGATGCGCCGGGCACATGCTTGAGCTCAACGGAGCTGCGGCATGATGGATGTGCGCAGGGATAAGCTCGCATCAGTAGATGAATTCTTTGCAATGCAGGCGCAGCTCATTGCCCATGACGATCCGGAGATGCCGACCATCGTCATCTCCGCAGGCACCTGCGGCCAGGCAAGCGGCGCAAACGCTTTGATCCGCGTGGCAAAGGGCGAGCTTCTGCAGAAAAAGCTCACAGGCAGGATCCGCCTCCGCATTACGGGCTGCCACGGCTTCTGCGCAATGGAACCGTCCGCGCTTGTGGAGCCCAGGAGGACATTCTATCCGAAGATAAACCCGGACGATATGATAACGATCATTGAGGCGACAGCGAAAGGCGACATCGTCGAAAGGCTGCTTTTTGTCGATCCTGAAACAGGCAGGCGGATCGAGAGAGAGGAAGATATACCCTTTTTTAAAAGACAGCTCAGGACCATCATCGGCCGGAACGAAAAGGTCGACCCCCTTCGCATCGATGATTACATACGCAACGGCGGCTATCAATCTTTCGCGAAGGTCATGTCCGGGCAAGGGCCCCGGTTTGTGCTCGATGAGGTAAAGGCATCGGGGCTGAGAGGGCGGGGTGGAGCGGGGTTTCCCACAGGGCAGAAGTGGGAGCTCTTCGCCTCCCAGAAAAACGGCGCCGCAAAATACCTTATATGCAATGCCGACGAGGGGGACCCCGGCGCTTATATGGACAGAAGCGTCCTGGAGGGCAACCCCCACAGCATCATTGAGGGCATGCTGATAGGCGCCTACGGTACGGGCGCGACGGAGGGCATCATCTACATCCGCACCGAATATCCGCTGGCGATCAAACATCTCAACGTTGCCCTTTCGCAGGCCGGGGAATTGGGCCTGCTCGGTAAGGACATCATGGGAACAGGGTTGTCTTTTGACGTAGAGATCGTGAAGGGAGCAGGCGCGTTTGTCTGCGGTGAAGAGACCGCGTTGATAAGGTCTATCGAGGGCAGGATGGGAGAGCCCCGGCAGAGGCCGCCATTCCCGATCGTGAAAGGACTCTACGGAAAACCTACCATGATAAACAATGTGGAGACCTGGGCGAATATCCCTGTCATAATAAGCTTTGGCGGCCGGTCTTTTGCCGGTGTAGGGACGGAGAGAAGCTCCGGAACAAAGATCTTCAGCCTTGTAGGAAAGATAAAAAACACGGGGCTTGTCGAGGTTCCGATGGGAATGACCATAAGAGAGGTCGTCGGTAATATCGGAGGAGGACCGGCAGAGAACGGAGCAATAAAGGCAATCCAGACCGGGGGCCCATCCGGGGGCTGCATCCCGGCATCGATGTTCGATCTGACGATCGACTATGAAAGCCTGAAAAATGTAGGCTCTATCATGGGGTCCGGCGGCATGATCGTAATGGACGACAAGACCTGCATGGTGGATGTGGCCAAGTACTTCATGAACTTCCTGAAGGACGAGTCCTGCGGAAAATGCTTCACGTGCCGGAAAGGCACCCAGAGGATGTACGAGATACTTGACGATATCTCAAGGGGAAAGGGAAACCTTGAATCTCTTGACCTCCTTGAAGAGCTCGCTGTAACCGTACGGGACACGACCATGTGCGGCCTGGGACAGACGGCGTCAAATCCCGTCCTCTCCACGCTGCGCTACTTCCGGGACGAATACATTGAGCATATCGAAAAGAAGCGTTGTCCGGCAGGGGTATGCAAAGGTCTCGTCACCTATTTTATCAGTGACCGCTGCACAGGATGTATGCTCTGTGTGAAGGCCTGTCCCCAGGGAGCGATCACAGGAAAGAAGAAGCAACGGCACGTTATAGATGCGGACAGGTGCATCAAGTGCGGGAACTGCAGGGACGTTTGTAAGGCAGGCGCCGTAGAAGTGGTATGAGCGGAAGTAAACGATAAAGAAGAGGAGCGCACATGATAAACCTTACATTAAATGGCCTCAACGTCTCCGTTGAAGAGGGGACGACGCTGCTCGAAGCCGCAAATTTTTATGGCTTCCCCATCCCCACGCTGTGCCACAAGGAGGGGCTTACTCCTTACGGGGCGTGCAGGCTTTGCGTGGTGGAGATCGGGGAGGGGGAGGGCGCGAGGCTCGTTTCATCGTGCACCTATCCGGCAGAGGAGGGTCTGAAGGTCCGGACCGCCTCGGAACGGGTCATAAAGGCGCGAAGAATGATTATAGAGCTCCTGCTCGCATCATGTCCGCAGTCGAAAACGATTCAGGACATTGCCTCTCAATATAACGTGCGCCAGCAGCGATTTCGACAGGAATACGAAGACTGCATACTGTGCGGATTGTGCGTGCGCATGTGCAAGGAACAGATGATGGCCAACGCGATCGGATTCCGTGGTCGCGGGACCAACAGGAGCATCGGGACGCCGTTCGATGTTCGTTCGGACGTCTGCAGGCTCTGCGGCGCCTGCATGTATATCTGCCCGGCCTGCGAGCTCCGGTGCACTTACACTGAACCGGAAAAGGCAATATGCGGCGGCTGCGCGAACTTGAGCCCGCCCTGTCTCGAGAAGGAGCAGTTCCACGACATGATGTGCTACATGTCGCCGTGCGCGGCGTGTGAAATAAAAAAAGATTAGCAGAAAGGAGAGCTATACATGTCTTTTTCAAGAATAAACACCTCAAGCGCAACCCTTACCAAGAACAGGACCGAGGAGTCGATAACCCCTGCCTCAGGCATGTGCGTAACCTGCGTCGACGGCTGCATCGGCATGTGCGAAATAGGCAAGTCCGCATACCGCGGCCATGAAGTTATATACCCGCAGCCCTTCGGCGTCATCACCACGGCAGCGGAAAAGAAATATCCTGTCGACTATTCGCATTTCAACATTATGGGCACGGTAGTGGGCGCACAAGGCATAGAGGCCGATAGCGACAAGGCCATCTTCCCGGCGGTAAGCCTTGAGGTCCATATAGGGTATGACAGGGGGATAAGATTTCGTTACCCCTGGATCATCTCCGGCATCGGCTCGACCAACATCGCCAAAAACAACTGGGAGGGGCTTGCGATAGGCTCCGCGCTGTCAGGCACAGGGCTCACCATAGGCGAAAATGTCGTCGGAATGGACCCTGAAGCCGTTTTCAAGGGTGGCAGGATTGTTGATACTGTGGACCTGAAGCGCCGCGTAAAACTGTACAAGGACTATCAGCATGACGGGTACGGTGCGATCATCGTGCAGGCCAATGTGGAAGACAGCCGCTTGAAGGTGCAGGAATACGCCATCGGGGAACTCGGGGTAGAATGCGTGGAGCTCAAGTGGGGCCAGGGCGCAAAGGACATAGGCGGCGAGGTCAAGATAAAGGACCTGAAGAAGGCGCAGATGCTTCAGGAGAGGGGATACATTGTGCTGCCCAACCCCAATGACCCGAATGTGATAAAGGCCTTTGAAATGGGGGCATTCAAGGAGTTCGAGCGGCATTCGAGGGTTGGAATGATAACCGAGGAATCTTTTGCGAAGACCGTGGATGGCCTCCGCAAGGCAGGGGCAAAATATATCTTCCTCAAGACCGGGGCATACCGCCCTGCCGATCTGGCGCGTGCCGTTTCATTCTCGTCAAAATATAAGCTGGACCTTCTTACCGTTGATGCTGCCGGCGGCGGCACAGGGATGAGCCCGTGGCGGATGATGAACGAATGGGGCGTTCCCCCTGTGGAGCTTCACTCGCTTGTGTATCAGTACGCAAAGAGGCTTTCGGAAAAGAAGAGATACCTGCCCGCTATCGCTGTGAACGGCGGATTCGTATTCGAGGATCAGATATTCAAAGGCCTTGCCATGGGCGCGCCCTTTGTGAAGATAGTGGGAATGGCGCGCGCCCCTATAGCTGCGGCAATGGTAGGCAAGACGATAGGCCTGTCTATTGCGGCGCAGCAGGTTCCTGTCTATATAGAGCGGTTCGGCAATACAAAGGACGAGATCTTTGTCACCGCAAGCTCTCTCCGCAAGGAACTGGGAAATGAGGCATTCGAAAAACTGCCCACAGGCGCGATCGGCCTCTATACATACTATGAACGGCTGGCGCAGGGTCTTCGTCAGCTCATGGCCGGGAGCAGGAAGTTTTCCCTGGAGCATATGTCGCGGAACGACCTGGCGGCATTGACCCGTGAAGCGGCCGAGATCAGCAACATCCAGTATATTATGGATGTTGACAGGGCAGAGGTCGAAAAGATACTTTCCTGAAGGCGGCGAGTTTATCGAAGGATTGAGAGAAAGACTCTTATTTCTTAGAGAGCTATTGGATGAAGATGGCTGTATCTTTGTTAGACTGGATTATCACTTTGGTCATTACATAAAAGTAATTCTTGATGAAATATTTGATTACAACTTTGAGAATGCCTGCAATATAATGTCTAGGAACATCCTTCACAATTTATTTTCTTCATTATTGCTTTCAGCGAATTATTTCATCACGTTCTTTGAGCGCTGCAATTTCACTTTCGAGTATACACTTTAAACGTGATGGATCCATCGACAGCATCTCATCGATCATCGAGATAAGATGCCTTGATGTAAGCACTCTCGGCAATAAAACATAATCAGCGCCTTCTGTATACATCTTTAAAGCTCTTTGTACACTCTCGGCCGTAACAATGATCTTTGCGTGGGGGCTGATATTTTTTATATGCCTTATAAGTTTCAGGTTATCCGTTCCGACCAATATAGTGTCGGGTATCGTAGAAATAACCAGCTTAGCTTGATGGATTCCGGCGTGGTGGAGTGTGTCAAGGTGGCCAATATCCCCATATATGACCTTGATACCCATTGCCTGGAGCGTTGAGTGCACTTCCGGATTGAAGTCAACCACCACGATCTTATCCTTTAACTTTGCCAATGAAGCGTTTTGATCCATATCAAGCAGCTCTCGTAAAAGCGAGCTCGCTGTACGGTGGAATCCAAGTATGGCAATCTCCTTACCGGATTGTTCTTCACTCTCATCTTGCTGCGTCTCGATGTCTTTTAGCCCTATATTCTGCAGCACGCCATTGAATGCTTTCTGCAGGGTATCGCTGTATTTTATCATATATGTTGAAACTACCGAGGTTATTACGAAAATAAAGATTACTACAGACATGATATCTTGCCCTATATGACCAGCCTTCATGCCCAGCGCTGTTATCACGAGCGAAAATTCACTTATCTGTGAAAGGTTTATCGATGTAAGGATGCTGACCCTGTTTCCGTTCTTTAGAAGATATAGGACCGGGTAGATTGATAAAAATCTGGAGCCTATAAGAAAAAGAGAAGCGACACCGGCAATTGCCAGGATGCCCGGGGCGTTCAATGGATCAGGTATCTGCATACCCAGAGCGACAAAAAAGAGGGTCACGAAAAAATCCCTTATGTTGATCACTTTTGCTATGACATCAAGGTTATATGGAAATGTTGAGATCGCAATCCCCGCGATCAGAGCGCCCATTTCCAGAGATAGATCTAAAAACCCGGCCAGGCCGCATATAAAAAAGCACCAGCCGAGCGATGATATCAGGACAAGCTCGGGAATCTTCGATATGGTCCTGAACAAGCGGGGAAGAACATATTTACTGAGCAATAAGCTGATCCCCACCAGCGCCGCCCCTTTGATGAATGAAAAGAGGATCGTAAGTATCTGGGGATCAGAAAGGTTCGGCTGGATGCCCAGCAATATGATCGCCCATATGTCCTGAAACACCAGGACGCCCAAGGTGATTCTTCCTGCCAGCGTATCGATCTCAAACTTTCCATAAAGCAGTTTCACGACAATGGCTGTGCTGCTCAAGGCACAGCAGGCGGCAAGGTATAAGAGGTCATACCGCCCTCCGCCGATACGATACCCCAGCAAATAAAAGAACCCCAACCCGAGCAAAACACATATAACGAACTGAGAAAGGCCGCTTACAACAAGCGACCTGCCGGATGCCTTCAGCTTTTTAATGTCTATTTCGAGACCTATCAGGAAAAGAAGGAGTATGAGCCCGATGTGGGAAATTGTTTCTATATCGTGCAGACTTGCTACCAGCCCGAATCCAATATTCGGGCCTATGAAGACACCGGCAGCAATATATGCAAGCAGGAGCGGCTGCTTCAATACGTGGCCGATAAAAGACATAACGGTGGCTGCCAGTATTGCGACGCCCACACTGCTTATGAGGTTTCCGCCTCCGCTTTCGCCGGCCATTGCATATTTTGAGAACAGAACAAAAACACCTGCCCATAAAGCTATGCGGAATGGTAGCTTAGGCATATGATGTTTAATTATTTGCAATATATTCATTTATGCCTTTCATATCTCTTTTATATGCCTGCAATAAAAGTTCAAATTTCCTTGTCTTGATTATGCTCTTGCACGCAAAAATAGCTATCGTGAAGGCAAGGTAGAAATAGCCGAACGCCGCCTGAATTATACTACATACTTTTCCCAGCGTGGAAAAGGGTATGATGTCCCCATATCCGACGGTCGTCTGCGTTGTTACGCTAAAATAAAAACAATCCAAGTACGTTATTAAGGCAGCTTGCCCTGAACCATGGCTGCTATGCTTTAACGAGGGGTATCCTTCTAAAGACGGCAATATCATATAGTACAAGGCTGAAAAAAAGACCGACACAACCATAAAGAACAATACGATATAGTACGGGCTTTTATCGTTATTGATGATGTTTATTAAAATCTTTTTCATACCGACTAAACCCCCTCGCAATTTAAGTCTTTTAGATGTGTTTTTTTTGGAGTGCCATTTGCAATAGCTATTTAAAGTAGTTTTGTTAAATCTTTTTATGGGAAAATAAAACTGTTATGAATATGATTTGTTTATAAAGTGACATGATAATAAAAAGAAAAATGAAAGTCAACGGATAAGTGCTCAGAGAAGGAATCGTCTTCAGTTAACCAATGATTATTGCTTAAAAGCGCAGATAAACCATTGCATTGCAAAATTGTTCAGTTCAGGAAGCAGCCCAATACATGCTGGAACAGAAAATAAGCTGACAAATATTTGCACATTTCGCCCCGTTATTAACAAATCCGACAAGTATTCAATAAGGTTTGGCTTTTGTATCGAATTTATATGGGAAAACCACGCCAGTATCTACATCATGTAAATATAAGAATATCTATGCTTGTCTTTGCAACCGTAATGAAAGACCAAGTATCTTTATTACCTTGAGGACTGTGGCAAAGGAGGGGTTGCCCCCGGGATTCAAAGATTTGTACAGACTTTCCCGACCGAGACCGGTGTTTTTGGCAATGTCAGTCATGCCTCTCGCTCTTGCTATATCACCTATGGCAGCCTGTATGAGAGAAGGGTCACCATCCTCAAACGCCGCTTCAAGATAATTTACCATATCTTCTTCGGTTTTCAGATGGTCTGCAGCATCCCATGGTCTTGTTTTCATAGCTTATCCCTCCGCTTGAATCTCTTTGGCCAGCATCTTTGCTCTGGCTATGTCTTTATTCTGTGTTTTCTTATCCCCTCCGGCAAGAAGAATAACAAAGGTTTTGCCTTTGCTCACATAATAAACCCGGTAACCCGGTCCGTAATCTATTTTGAGTTCCATAACTCCTTCACCTACCGGTCTTGTTTCGCCGGGATTGCCAAGAGACAGGCGGCGTATTCTGACATCTATTCTGGCCTTTGCTCTGCTATCAGAAAGACTGTCAAACCATTCTTCATACGCTTCAGTCTGTTTAATCTTGATCACTAGTATATAATGTATCCTATGAGATACATTATGTCAAGTGGAAAGGCTATGGTAAGGTTTCGGGAAAAGCGTGCCATTTCTTTGTAACTTATCTAGCGGTTTCTGCAATATCGGGAAAAAGGCCTGACACCACGAAATGTAAATTGTTGTGGTTGCCCAACCAATTTATTACCTCCTGAAAGCCAACATACTTCCCAGCTGCCCAAGATTGTTAATTACGCCCCGTAACATATAAAACAACACAAACGGTCAGCCGCAGAATCTGTTTATGAAGAAACAACAGTTCCCCAAAGACCTTTATGTTTCTACCCGTAATACATTACAGGTTATTTTTATTTGCCATGGAGAATATCCATCCAGCGTATCGCTTCATGCTCACTTACCTTGCCCAGGTAAATCTGTGTTGTCTTTAAGTCCTGATGACGGAGTATCACCTTGGACACGATTTCCAACGGTACTCCGTTGCGGCTGGCATAGGTGGCAGAATATCTTCTGAGGTCGTGGGGAGATAGGGTAATCTGTAATCTGCTTCCCAGCTTTTTGATGAATGTCCTTGCCGTAGAGTAGCAGATGGGGAATACACGGGTATCAGAAGACATTCCTTTATGGGTTATATATTCACTGAGCCGTTTTGCTACCTGTTCCGGCATGAAGGCGGCCTCCGATTCGTTTCCTGACTTTGGGGTCTTGATGGTAAGCCTTCTTTCGGAGACATCTGATGCCCTGATATTTAGCAGTTCGCCTATCCTTAGCCCGCAGCGAGCCATAAGTTCAAGCATCAACCTGTTCCTCTGGTTTTTTGTGTTGTATATCATCTCATCGACAATCTCCTTTTCAAGGATCATCTTCGGTGTCTGCCTTGGCATCCTGAATGTCTTTGAAAGCAGAGGGGCACTGCATGGGTTCTTGAGATCTGGCAAACATTTTTCAATGATAAAGTTAAAGAAAGCTTTGAGCTGGGCATACCTTAACCTTCCGGTGGCTTTGGATAATGTTTTTGTCATCTGTTCCAGGAAATGGTAGATTTCGTCTGCTTTTATGGAATCGAGATCACGATCAGAAAAAAGAGAGTCGAAATACTGCAATAAGAATCTGTAGCTGTCCGCAGTTCTTTTTCTGTGGTTTGCCTGCTGGTAAAACCTGAATAATGATATCGCTTCTTTTACGTTCATGGCTACCTCCTCTTTTGAAGGTCCTTGGGGATAGTATGAGTATAGAACAGGAAGAGGCTGATGAGGGGTTTTGAAGGCAAAAAGGTTTGTCCTTATGAAGGTACTACTACTAAATTGATTCAGTGAAATTATATGTTGAGAATTACAAATCGTAATTGCCTAGTCTTTCTGGCTGATAGATAACTTCCATTACTTGGAATCTTTTTGTTCCCGCTGGGACCTCCCATTCTATTATGTCCCCTTCCCTGTAACCGATTAAGGCAGTCCCTATTGGTGCCAGTATTGAAACAGCCTTTTCGGTAATATTTGTTTTGCCTGGAAAGACAAGAGTGAATGTCTTTTCTTCGCCAGTATCCAAGTCTTTGATGCGGACTATTGAATTCATGGTGACAACATTATCAGGGATGTTTTTCGGATCCACGACCCTTGCTTTGTCCAGCTCATCTTCCAGATTTTCAAGGTAGGGATTATCGTTCCCGCCATATATCTCTATAATCGCGCGTAGTTTTTCCATGTCGTATTCCGTTATATAGATTTCTCTTGTTTTCATAACGTTACCTCCTGATACATTTTATCTATACTCTGTAACGATAGTTGCCCTGCCTTCCTCATCAAATTCCTCAAGACAGATTAGTTTTCCTCGGCTGTATCTCTCAATCCTTGCCAACTGTCCGGTTGTATGATAGTACCTGTAGTCGCCCCGCCGTTCCCCTTGGTTGAACGTCCCCTCTTCCAGCAAGTTGCCATATATGTCGCACTTTTTATATGATCCATTTAATCTCCCGTCACTGTATTCTGCTCTTGTTTCGATGTTCCCATTATCATGATAACTTGTAAAAGCTCCGTTAAGTTTGCCGTCTTTATAGTTTGCTTCAACCCATGGTGTGCCGTCACGTCTATACATTCTACTTGGACCGTGCAAGTGGCCTTGCATGAAAGTGCTTTTCTCAAATATTTCCCCACTTGGGTAATAATCAATACCCCTTCCATGTGCTCTGCCATCTTTGAACATAATTTCTTTTTTTATCACACCGATTCGGTAGTACTCCCTCACAATACCGTTGGGAATTGTACCTGTCCCATGAAGAAGAATGCCATTTTTATCATATAATTCCGTCGCTATTTCTTGATCGTCGCAATAGTAACGTATCTGTTCAAACCGTCCTTTCTCTTTGAATGAGACAATCCTTGTTACCACATTTATCCTTCCAAGTATTTCTTTGTTTCTCTAATAATAACAGTGCCAAAGAACATAAACTAAAGGCAAACATCCTAAATGTTTGCCAGAGGTGAAACGATGAAAACTAGTTTTTACAGTATTGTTTTAAAAGCTGATTTAAGGATACATAGAGCGCTTGAGTTAACACAAAAGAAACTGTATTTTGCCACGCAAATCATTTATAAAATTAACATAAAAGTGGCATGATGTCAAACTGCTATTTCTATTAGGTATTGATCTCAAAAATATTCAGCCCTCTGTGCCAATATAAGTGAGACACTTTCTACCCAATAGTTTAGACTCTAAGGGCGGGAAGGAGAAAGCAAATGAAAGATAAAGATTCAATGACAGCAGAACTCAGGAAATCAGATATCAGAG
>JAQTNJ010000039.1 GCA_028713955.1 Syntrophorhabdaceae bacterium | reverse complement strand
TTGAGGCGATTTTTGCTGCTTTATTCGAGAGACCCGGATATTACCGGCAGCGAGATCCTGTCGCTGCTTGAAAGACTTGTCCCAAGAGAAAAGATCGAAATATACTGCAGCATTGAAGAACTCCTGGTGAGACTCCACAAACCGCACCACGATATTCTCGTCTTGATACTCCAGATTTCCGACAGCAAAGAACTGGAAGATTTTGCATCTATCAAACCTCTCCTGAACGATATAAAGATCATTCTTATCCTTACGGACCGGAAGGCAGACACCGTCGCCGCAGGTCACAACCTGCGTCCACGCTTTTTAACCCACAAAAACAACGATCTGAACGAGGTAAAGGACGTATTAACGAAGATGATAAAGGTCGGGAATATGTTGCAAGACCTTAACAACGGCATACATAGAAATTAAGACTAAGGAGGTAAAAATGGCCAGGAAGAAAAAACAGGTTAAATTCAAACTTAATGCCCCGGAAGCCGGGAGCGTCTATATCGCCGGTGACTTCAACGGTTGGGATAGAAAATCTCACCCCCTCAAACAGGATAAAAGGGACGCGACGGGTGAGATCTGGCAAAGGATCGTCTACCTGGAACCGGGCGCGTATGAATATCGTTTTATCGTCGACGACCAATGGTGCGATGACCCGGATTCCGTGGAAAGACGCGCAAACGAGTTAGGATGTTCCAACTGCGTTATCCGGGTATGAAACAGACAACCGGACAAAGCATATCCCTTAAGGCAACGGGCGACACGGCCTCAGCAATTAATCTTTCATTGGAGGTATAAAAATGACAAATGATATCAGAAACCAACAACAGTTTAAAAGCCTTTCAGCGTTTAACGTCAATTATAAGATCAGGCTGAAGGAGTCGAATCTCAACGAGATCGTTCAAAGGGCGGAATTATTTTTACCGCAATACGTGAACGGGAATATCAGATTGAAGATGTCGCTTGTCGAAAAGGAACTGTATGTAATGGCGGACATCATAAGGATGGAGGAGGCTGTAATAAATCTTGTCAAAAACGCATCGGATGCGATGACCGATGGCGGCGTATTGACATTCAGTACCGGCCGGGTCAACTTTCAGGACGAATCAATCTATACGGGGAATAATTGGATACCAAGTGCATGCGCTGTGTTTTCAATAGAAGATACGGGCACCGGGATGGACAAAAGAACCAGCGAGAGGGCGTTCGAGCCCTTTTTTACAACAAAACCGGGGATGGGTAAGGGTCTCGGTCTGCCGATAGCATACAGCATTATAAAACAACACAACGGGAGCATCAAGGTGGATAGTTCTCCGGGAAGAGGCACAAAGGTAAATGTTTACCTTCCTCTGGTAAAGACAGTGATACGGCAGATGCAGCCTATACCCCTGAGCCCGTCATTGATAGCGGGCAGATTGAACGGAGACGCCCGTTACTAAAACAAAGGCATTGCTGGAGGATATATGGGAGCACAAAACATAAAACCGACTGAACAGTTGAAAGAAGAACATGTTTTCATCCGATCGTGCCTCATGGTTTTAGAAAAGATATGCGAAAAGCTCGAATCCGGTAAAGAAATAGATACGAGACATCTCGGACAGATAATTCAGTTCACAAAAATATTCGCTGATAAATACCATAACGGGAAGGAGGAAAAGATGCTCTTTCCTGCGCTGGAAGAAACCGGGATGCAGAAAGATACCGGACTGATCAGGGTAATATTGTCCGAGCATGACAGCAGCCGCAGGTATGCAAAAGGTTTGAGTGAGGCTGCTGTCGAATATCAGGAAGGCAGGCCCGGGGCATCATCGAAGATCATTGAAAACGCAAGGGGTTATATCGGTCTGTTAGACAAGCACATTGAAAAGGAAGACAACGGCTTATTTCTTATTGCCGATGCCTGTCTCGCGGAAAAGAAACAGAAAGAGTTACTGATGAAATTTGACACATTAAACAAAATAAAGGTACTGGTTGAAATGCATGAAGAACTTTGGAGGGCTCTATATCAACTAAAAATGGTCTATCTGGATCATATGTTGGTGAATACCAGAAAAAATACATACCATTCTGTAGGGACTCTGACAATGACGAACCGGCAATTATGATTTATCAAAAAATATAAAGGAGGACCATATGTTTTCGCCAAAAACAATTCTTGTACCAACAGATTTTTCCGAATACTCGGACAAAGCCCTGCAGCATGCAACAGACATCGCAAGACAAAACAATGCCAGGATCTATCTTTTGCACGTTATCGGGGTAACCCAGCAGTGTATCGTTGACTACTGTATTGATAAACAGATGGTAGACCAACTGGAGCAGCAAAGTATTGATTCAGCGAAAGAGATGATCCGGAAACAGCTCGACAAGTTGAAGGAAGCAGAATCAGTAGAAATTGTCCCGGATATCAGAAAGGGCACTCCATACGAAGAGATCTTGAAAGAACAGGAAGACAAAAAGATGGATCTGATCGTAATTGCGTCACATGGAAAGACGGGGCTGCTAAGTCATCTCATCGGCAGTGTCGCGGAAAAGGTTTCAAGGGCGGCCAGGTGTCCCGTGTTGTTGGTACGAAGTTAAACGAATGCCCATCAAATGAAGGTTGAGTTGGACGTAAATAAACCCAAGGGGGCAACGATGAAAGTAACGATCGATGAAACCATTTGTACCGGCTGTGGAATGTGCGCGGAGACTTGCCCGGAGATCTTCGAGCTTCAAGATGATCTGGCACATGTTAAAACAGGCAGCGAGGATGTGCCCGAGCAATATGAGGACGCCTGCCGGGAGGCTGCTGATTCATGCCCGGTGGGAGCAATTGAAATCGAATGATGGATAGAGTTATATCGGGGATATCGCAACAGTAAAGGAGGAGAAAGATGAAAACGTTGAGCGAATTACTCCAGACAAATGACTGGAAAAAGGAGAAGCATGTTCCGGTTATCGAATGTCTCGATTCGGTAAGGGTCGGGGAGAAACTGGATATCAATGTATCTGTCGGGAAGGAGATCCCCCATCCCAATACTACAGAGCACCATATCCGCTGGGTACAGATATTTTTCAAACCGGACGGCGATAAGTTCAGCTACCAGCTTGCCAACTGCGAATTTACAGCCCATGGTGAGTCGGCGGCAGGCGCCGATCAGGGACCTCTTTATACGGATTATTCGGTCACCGTAAAGGCGATCATTAAGAAACCCGGCACAATGCATGTCCTCAGTTTTTGCAACATCCATGGACTGTGGGAAAACAGCAAGGATATCAAAATAATCTGAAAAAGGGCAAAGATGCAGATCAAGCCTCCCAATGGCAGCCAGAAACCTTATCGTTCCTCCCCCTATCTGGCTGCCTTTCTTATCAAATCCCGGGGATTGTCTATCTCGCCCCATGCCTTGTTTTTCCGGCCGGCTCTGTTTTCTGAAAAAATAATTTAAGGAGGTTGTCCCATGCTGCCCGTTGGTCCTTTAATGATTGAACACAGGCTGATCGAAAAGATGATTGCCGCGATTCAGAACGAGATTGACTGGTGCGAGAGGGAAAACAACATCAACCAGGAGTTTATCGATAACGCGGCTGATTTCATCCGCGTATATGCAGATAAATGCCATCATGGGAAGGAAGAGGATATCCTCTTCAGGGATCTGAACAAAAAACCCTTATCCGACGAGCATAAACGCATCATGGAGGAACTGATTGCGGAGCACCGGCAGGGAAGAAAGGCGGTTGCGGAGATGATGGAGGCAAAAGAACAGTATGCGCAGGGGAACAGGGAGATGCTGACCGTTATTCTCGACCGCATGAGGTTTATTGCTGACTTTTATCCGAAGCATATAGAGAAGGAAGACCAACACTTTTTCCTGCCCTGTATGAACTATTTTACTACAGAAGAAAAAGACTTAATGCTGAAAGAGGAATGGGAGTTCGATAAACACCTTATCCATCAGATCTACAGGGAGAGGGTGGAGAAAGCAGAAAAACTCATATCATGCTCATGAACCGGCAAAGAGCGCTTATACCCACAAGAGTGCCCTGCGGCCCCGGAAAGGGGCGTTGCGTCCGTTTATGCGAGGGGCTATGAATCTCATCTGCTGTATAAAACAGGTGCCTGACACCGCTGATGTCAAAATTGACCCGGAAACCAACACCCTGATCCGCTCAGGGGTAGAATCAATCTCCAACCCATATGATATGGTAGCCCTGGAGGCGGCCCTTGTCCTGAAAGATAAATACGGCGGCACGGTTACCGCGATAAGCATGGGGCCTCCCCAGGCAGAACAGGTCCTCAGGGAGGCCGTCTCATTGGGGGCCGATCAGGCCATACTCCTGTCCGATCGGGCCTTTGCCGGCGCCGATACCCTTGCCACGGGTTATACGCTTGCCATGGCTATCAAAAGGTTGGAGCAGGATGCCTCTCCTGTCCATCTGGTGCTCTGCGGAAAACAGGCGATCGATGGCGACACTGCACAGGTCGGGCCCGGCGTTGCCACACGTCTCGGATATACACAATTTACTTACGTGACTGAGATAAAGGAGATCAGCGAAGACAAAAAGTACATTACCGTGAAAAGGAAGGTTGAGGGAGGGTCGGAGGTTATCCGTGGTCCCCTCCCTGCCCTGCTTACCGTTGAATTGGACCTTGCAAAACCCAGGAGGGCTTCCCTTCCCCAACTCATTCAGTCCCTTCGGGATGGAATTACCGTATGGAACGCAGATACCATCCGCGCTGAGCCGGGGAGACTCGGCTTGAAGGGCTCGCCAACCTGGGTGCGGAGGATATTCTCCCCTCCCCTTAAAGAAGGCGGACCCACCTTTGATGCCCGGACAGATCCAAAACAGGCCGTGGAAGACTGTTTGAGCACGCTTTTCACTGATGAAACCTTTGCCGCAGGATTACTGAGCCGCTGGGGGCGTTGACGTCTATGGCTAAAAACTCAAAAGGGATCGAAGTCGCCGGGATAATCCCGGATAAGTGTATCGGATGCCAGATCTGCGTGGCCGAATGTCCTGTCGGGGCCATTGAGATGTCAGGTGGCACAGCCCGCATCGATCCTGAAGTCTGCATCGGGTGCGGCAAATGTCTCGAGGTGTGTCCCGTCGAAGCAGTGCAGTTTGAACGGAAAAGGCGCAAGGGGGTTGTGAAAAAGACAGGAGCAACGAAAGGCGTCTCTCCCGGCTATCAGGGCGTTGCCGTCTTTATCGAGGTCGTAAACGGACATGCGGCAACGGTTTCCTGGGAATTGGCCGGTAAGGCAAGAGAGCTCGCAGAAAAATTAGATACCAGGGTAGTGGGGCTTTTGCCGGGCCATGGGGTGGACAAACATGCGCATGAAGGGATAGCGTACGGTTGTGACGATGTCCACGTGATGGATGATCCTTTGCTGAAAACCTATTTATCCGGATCTTACGGAAAAGCGCTGACTGACCTTTGTAGAAAAACCAGGCCTGAGATCTTGCTGATAGGCGCTACTCCGGTGGGCCGGGACCTGGCAAGTATTGTGGCAACGAATATTGAAACAGGTCTCACTGCAGATTGCACGGGACTCGACATCGATGAGGAAAGGCATCTACTTCTCATGACGAGACCAACCTTCGGCGGCAATATCATGGCTACTATCTTTTGCGAGCACCATCGCCCTCAGATGAGCACGGTAAGGCCAAAGGTCTTTAAGCTTCATCGGGAAGATGCCGGGAGAACGGGCAATATTTATCGTCATCCCTTTGAACCGTCCCATGAAGAGCTTCCCGAAGTTATAGATCTTGTCAAGGATGTTTCCGGTGAGGGCATTGTTGACATTACCCGTTTTCCCGCCCTGGTTGTTGCCGGGAAAGGGGCCTGCGATCCCGGGTCAATGCCGATGCTTCAGGAGCTTGCCGATCTGGTAGGCGGTGTTGTGGCCTGCTCGAGACCGGTTGTGGAAGCGGGACTGATGCCCTACGAACGCCAGATCGGCCAGACAGGAAAGACCGTAGCGCCAAAGCTTTATCTCGCGATCGGGGTGTCTGGAAGCGTCCAGCATCTTGTAGGTATGCAGGGTGCCGGGAAGGTTGTCGCAATCAATTCCGATCCGCATGCCCCGATATTCAATGTTGCCGATGCGGGTATAATCGGGGATTATAAAAACGTGGTACCGGCATTGATCAAACAGTTGCAGGCAAAAATAAAAAGGGACTGAAGGGGATGCTGAGATATGCAAGAGGAATTTGAAGTAGTTATAGTCGGCGCAGGACCGGCAGGCATCTCGGCTGCATACACCCTGGCCGGAAAGGGGATCAGAACTATTGTTTTTGAACGTGGGGAATACCCCGGATCAAAAAATATCTCCGGCGGCGTTCTCTACGGGCATGATTTAGCGGGGATCATACCGGATTTTACACAAAGGGGCTGCCCTGTTCAACGGAATATCGTTGAATCGCGGCTGTGGTACCTCTCCAAAGACGGAGGCTACAGCGTTGCCTTTCGCGATCAACTGTTCTATGACAAGATGCCGCTCAACGCGTTTACAGTGGGAAGGGCTAAATTCGACCGTTGGTTTGCGGAACAGGCCAGAGAGAAAGGGGCGCTTGTTGTGTGCAGCACGGTAGTAACGGATCTGCTGCGGGATGGCGACAACCGCGTCATCGGGGTCAGGACAGACCGCACCAATGGGGACGTCAGGGCCAGAGTCGTTTTACTGGCTGACGGCATCAACTCCTCCCTGGCGGCAAAGACAGGGTTCCGTCCGGAACCAAAACCGCATGATATTGCCCTGGCAGTGAAAGACGTTGTCGAGTTGCCCGAGGAGATGATTAACGAGAGATTTAACGTAGAGGCAGGACACGGGGTAACCATCGAGATTATCGGCGGGATTACCGGCGGCATGGACGGCATCGCGGTAATCTATACCAATAAAAACTCTCTCTCCCTATGTATCGGCGCCAATCTTTCCGATTTCATGGAAAGCAGGGTAAGGCCTTACGAGATGCTGGAAGAATTTAAAAATCACCCGATGGTTCTCCCGTTGATTAAAGGTGGTAAATCGAAAGAATACATGGCCCACTGGATAGCGGAGGGCGGCTATGATGCGATCCCCCGATTATGCGGCGACGGATACCTTATCGCCGGCGATTCAGGCATGTTATTCAACGCCCTTCATCGCGAAGGGTCCAACATGGCCATGACATCAGGCCGGCTTGCCGCAGAGGCTATCATGGAAGCCCTTGAGAAAGGTGATTTCAGCCGCAAGGGTCTCACGGGATATGTCTCCAGGCTGCAGGGTTCCTATATAACGGATGATCTGAAAAAGTACCGGCGGTTCAATACGTTTCGCCTCCGGCATCACGAACTCTTCACCACACTTCCGGAGTTGGGAAGTTTTGCCGCCAGGGAGATGCTGACAGTTGACGGGATCTCCAAAAAGGAAAAACAGAAGGCCATCTGGAAAAAGGTGAAAAAGGATATCTCTCCCTTCAATATATTTCGACTTTTATGGGACGGTATAAGGAGTGTACGATGACCGTGAAGATCGAAGACAAACTCTTTTTAGACCGCTTCCGGGTTGACCAGGAACCCCACATCCGTATCGCCGATAACACAACGTGCATGGAGAAATGCGAAAACCAGCCCTGTCTTTATTTCTGCCCTGCCAATGTCTACAGGCTGGAAAAAGACCGGATCGTCGTGGCCTATGAAGGGTGTCTGGAATGCGGCTCATGCCGCATCGGCTGTCCCCATCTCAACATCGAATGGCGGTTCCCCACGGGAGGGTATGGCATCAGCCACAGATTCGGGTAAATAAGGCAGTGAATAGCAGAAAGACAGTCGATAGTGAATAGTGAATAGTCAGAAACAAAAAAGCGTTAGGCTGATAGCTAAAGAAGCCGTCAGCAGTCAGCGCACAGCCGTCAGCTAAAACAAAAATGGCGTTAGGCTGACTGCTGATAGCTGATGTATCATGCTCCCTGCGGAGTGCCGCCGCCCTGCCGGGCAACGAAGCCCTGTGTCTGCAAGCCGGTAGTCGACGGTGTCCCGGCGATCTGGGCAAGGTATGATCCGTCAAGCTGCTCAATGTGATCCTTCACATTGTCGAAGTAATTAAAATGTATCTGCTCCTCATCAATGATCGCCTCAAACATCTTCATACTGATGCTGTCGCCGTTCTCCCTGCATACCAGAAGGAACTGGTTGTAAACGCTGATCGTATCGTCTTCGAGGTTTGCATCGAAGGGAAAAACGGATTCCACCTTCTGACCTTTTTCAACCTTCCCTGCAAGGTCCGAGGTAGGCTCACCACCCAGTTCCTTAATCCGATCCGCAAACATCTCCGCATGGCGCATCTCATCGATTGCTATCAGCTTGACCTTCGCGGCCATATCCCCGTAATCCATGTCATCCAGGTTATAATGCTGATTCATGTATTGGTGAATGGCATGGAGCTCCATGGAACGGGCCCTGTTTAACACTTCAATTACCTTTGCCTTCCTTTTTTCTTTCGGATCCTGGGCCATGTAGTACCTCCTTGCGTTTAGTGTTTTCTTATTATTGATGAAAGAAAGATTTCTGTCAAGACAGATCAGGCCCTCCCTGTTGCTCCCCGGCGCTCTGATCCAGCTTCCGTGCGAAGATAAGATACCCTGTGTGCGCGATCATCCTGTCTGTCGGACGCACACGTTCGGCTACGGTCTTGTATTTCCTGAGCATGATCTCCAGTACCTCGATATCCCCGTAGCCGTTGCCTATGGTCTTCAGGGTATCCGAGATCTGGTTTGCCGTAGGTACGATCATACCTATAGGGGCGCTCGCCTTCAACAGGGGCCTCACTATATCGAGGCATTCCCATGGTTCCCGCACGTCGATGAAGGCAGCATCGAAATCACGATCAGTACAATTCGCCGCGTTATCGTTGCGGAGTTCAACGTTGTCCCATTCCCGGAAACGCTCAATATTCTTTTTAGCATTTTTATAATGACGTTCTTCCTGTTCATAGGTCACGACCTTGCCTTCGGGACCGACTGCATGTGAAAGGAGGTATGTAAGGGCGCCGCTTCCTGTCCCTATCTCGATCACCCTTGAACCGTTTTTAATGCTCAGTTTGTAACATACAAAGAAACCGTCCTTCGGGAAGACGATCTGGGTTTCCCGCCGCAGGCCATACATCAGGATGTCTTCGATGGTCGGCTCGTATACCTCGTACTGGCCGTAGGCTGCGCCGTATTGCTTCCCTATCAGCTCAGAATAGCTGAGCATGCCTCCCTTGCCATGGAATGACTGGCCGGCAGTAATCTTCTTCAGGTATTTTCTGTCTTTTAAAAAAATCAGGATAAGGTCATTCTCTGCAATCGTCTTCATTATCTGTCCTTTTTTTGCTATCAGCAGTCAGCGATCAGCAACAAACATAGTCTATCTGGTCTATTGAGTCAGTTTAATCTGTTTCCTTTTAACATTAAACCCCCGATAGAGTCATTCGAGGGCGGGCATAGAACGTTGAACAAATTTTGTCTTCTACTCTCCGCTCTCAGCCCTCTGCTCTTCGCTACCTCTTATTCCAGCCTGTACTCAACGGGCAGGACTACAACCATCCGGTATGGGATCTTCTGCGAAAAGGTAGTCTTCAATACCGCCTCTTTCGCGCTCTCGTCGAGCATCCTGAAGCCTGAACTGTTGAGGACCTTCAGTTCCTGCACCTTGCCGTTCTCCAGCACGGCGAAAGACAGGAGCACCTTCCCTTCCCAGCCCATCCTTCTCGCACGCTCCGGGTATTTAATATTTCTCATGATGTTTTCCCTGATGAAGGCGAAATTCCTTTCTGCCCGACCGCCGCGTCCGTAATCAAGCGTCCTTCCCCACCCTTCTCCCGGGATGCCCGCTATACCTTTTCCCGACGCGTAACCGCTCTGTGTGCTGGCGGCAGTTCCTGCCGTACCGACATTCCCGTACACTGCCATCTCTCCCTGCGGATCGAAGTAATGGCTTGTTGCGTTCTTCGCCTCGGCTGTCTCCGCTGTCAGTGCGCTCACATTGCCTTTCGGCGTTGCACTCGCTTCCACGCTCTCCGCCCCGTGCTCCCTGCTCTCAGCTCTCTGCTCGTGTATTCTCCCACGTCCCTCGTCCCTCGTACCTCGTCCCTCGGTCTGCCCTCTTCCTTCCTTTGTACCGTTCTTTGTGCCGATTTCACCGCGACCGCCGTTGATCCCGCTACCCTTTTCTATGGTAAAATCGATGAGCATATTTTTGGGTTTATTGTATTTTGCAATCGGCAGGGTAAAAAAGGCGGCAATGACAAGAAAGTGCACGACGGCAGAGACGGAAAGACCTGCGTAATTCTCTCTCATGGTAAGGCTTCTTCGGTCTGGAGACTGACCCTTCTGAAACCCATGGTCTTCACTACGTCAAGGACCTCAACAAAGTTCTGAAGGGGTATACTCCTGTCAGCCCTTATGAGAAAAGGGGTATCCTTCGGGACATCGCTCAGCCGGCTCTTCAGCGAAATAAGATCAACAGATTTTCCCTGGTAATATACATCCCCCTTCCTGTCTATCTCGATCATCCCTGTCTTCATCGCCTTTTCATGCTTGCCGACTA
The DNA here is from genome assembly GCA_028713955.1 of Syntrophorhabdaceae bacterium. NCBI lineage: Bacteria > Pseudomonadati > Thermodesulfobacteriota > Syntrophorhabdia > Syntrophorhabdales > Syntrophorhabdaceae > Syntrophorhabdaceae bacterium. The sequence goes on along the minus strand of JAQTNJ010000039.1, from coordinate 7,854 downwards.
CCTTCGGCAATTCCACAGGTATAATCCCGCTTGCCACAAAGGTGCTCGTCATCAGAACAATCGTGAGAAGGACAAGCATAACATCGATGAAAGGTATCATGTTGATGTAATCAAACTCCTTTTCTTCCATTCTCTCTGTCCCATTCAAGGAGTTTGACCTTCACCTTTCGCACGAGATAGTTGTAGAAGACTATGGAGGGTATGGCGACGAGCAATCCTATGGCCGTGGCCTTCAGGGCCAGGGCAAGACCGACCATGATCCTCGTTGCGTCTACATAACCTTCAGTACCGATCGTATAAAAGGTCAGCATGATACCGAGAACCGTGCCGAGGAGTCCGATATAGGGGGCATTGCTTCCTACCGTCGCTATAACGGACAATCTCCGCGTTATGTCTATTTCGAGAGACTTCCTGTCATCTTCATATTTGTGAATGTCCAGTTTTTTCAAAAAGAGGATCCGCTCGATAAAGATGGCAAGGGCAATAAAGGAAAGGATAATCAGAACGATTACGATCCCGTAATCTATGAAATATGCCAGCCAGTTCATTTACTTAATCTATTATAAATACCACGGTTTGTCAAAAGTGCTCATTGTATGGTATAGTAATGACGGATCAAAAAATGGACATCACGGACAATACCGATTGCCAGGGAACCGGGCCTTTTAAAAGGCCGGAACTGGCAGACATCAATGTCTCTCCTGAAATAGAACTGAAAAGCCACATATTCCTCATGTCGCCCGCTCCATGCTGCGCGCAGTCGGCCTTACCTTTCTGGGCAAAGCTTTCGGGGAAACTTCACAGCAGGAAACGGGAAGACGTTCTGGCAAGCGCCGTCGTTACACTATATGATGACTGCGGTGCGAACATTATCCAATATTCAGACACCTTCGCACTCGAAGCCGGTGAAATAACCGAATTCGAGGTAAAGCTTCTGGAATTCCGCGACATGACAAAAAGCTACAGCATCACCATCGAAGAAAGAGGATCCCTTTAAAAGATAAGACCAGCGGACGAATCCCTCCTGACCCGGCCTCTCACACCCGTCCTATGAGTGTCCTGCCGATGAAGTCTCTCAATATCTCATGGGCTCCTCCGCCGTAGAGCAGGAACCTGCCGTCCCTGAAGTAGCGCTGGGGGGCATACTCGCGGGCGAAGGCGTTCGCGCCGTAAATCCTCGTCAGCTCATCGACGACCTTCAGCATCACCTCGGTGGCATACATCTTCGCCTCTGCCGCGATGATGGTGGCATCCTGTTTGTTCTGGAGCATCCAGCCACCCTTGTAGACCATCAGCCGTGCAGCGTTCATCTCCGTATCCATGTTGGCAAACTTCTCCCGGATAAGCTGAAAGCTGCCGATGGGCTTTCCAAAGGCGATCCTCTTCCGTGCGAACTCAATGGCCTCCTGGTAGGCGGCCTGCGCAAGACCAAGGGCCGATGCACCGCACATGAGCCTCACCTCGCCCAGTATCTGCCCGACCTCCACAATACCCCGACCGGGTTCCGTGCCGAGAAAGTTCTCATCGGGCACCCAGACGTTGTCGAAGATGACCTCCCCGGTGGCCGTGCCCCTGGCGCCGAGCTTATCGAGGGTCTGTCCCCCTGAGAAGCCGGGGGTCCCCTTCTCCACGAGGAAGAAGCTGAGACCTTTGAGTCCCTTTGACGGGTCGGTACTGGCGAGGACCGTGCAGAAATCGCAGATCGGTCCGTTGGTGATCCACTGCTTGGTCCCGTTGATCCGCCACCCGTCGCCTTCCCGTACCGCCGTGGTCCTGGTGGCGGCGAGGTCGGACCCGGACTGGTCTTCCGTAAAGCAGATGGTGGCGATCTTCTCACCCCTCATGGCCGGGTACATACATCTCTCCTTGATGGCATCACTGCCGAACTTGAAGAGAAAGTGGGTGCCCATCAGGGCGTTCTGGTTGACGATCGTGGAGAAGCCGATCGAGCCACGGGCGACTTCCTCGTAGAAGATGAGGCACATTATCGGGTCGGCGTTCATGCCCCCTATCGATTCGGGGTACCGGATCCCCAGGTACCCGAGCTTCGCGAAGTCATGCCACAGCTCATAGGGGAATTCGTCCTTCTCGTCTATCTCCGCTGCCTTCGGGACGATCATCCTGTCGACCGTCTCGGCGATCATCTTTTTGAAAAATTCCTGTTCTTCCGTTAATGCAAAATTCATCTGTTCCTCCTCATATTCCGTGCACCGGGGTTAAACCGTTTCCGTGCCTTCGGTGTGTTCGGGGTGATTTCTTACGTGGCTTCGGCGATCTCTATCAGCTTGGTCTTTTTTGTCTCCCTCGGTATGGACTCAGGGGCCACCCATATGAACTGAGGGGTTACCCTGACGGTCTCCTTAAAGACCTTGTTCATCTGCTCTTCCAGCGCGGTGATGTCCTTTTCTCCCATGCCCTGGCCGTATTCAATCCTGATCTTCAGCGGAGGGGTGACGGAGGGTCCCGGCTTGTCGAGGAGTATCTTAAAGAACCCGGTGACCCTCGGGACAAACTTCAATATCTCCTTCTTTATCGCCTCGGGAAAGACGTTTACGCCTTTCACGATGAGCATATCATCGGCCCGGCCGACGATCTTGAACCGGAGTCCGCTCCTGCCGCAACTGCAGGGGGTCGTCGATATCTGGAGGAGATCCCCGTATGCATATCTCTGGAACGGCGTCCCTTCCCATTCAAGAAAGGTCATAGCCATCTCACCTATTGCCCCGTCAACCATATCGATGTTCTTCCTGGTCTTGGGATCGAGGAGTTCGAGGATACAATGATCCGCCGACGTCAGGTGCATACCGCTGTAAACCTCGGGCGCCTCGAGGCACTCTGCCCCCTGGAAACTATGGCCTCCGCCGGTCTGATCGCAGATATGGGCCCCGCCGAAACCTTTCGAAAGGATCTTTCTCACCTCGATGTTCCCGCCTCCGGGTTCTCCTACAGGGAATATCCATTTCAGGCCGAGCTCGTTCGCCTCCTTGCCGATCAGTTTCTTACACTGTTCCAGCACATACTGTGCAAATGAAGGTGTGGTAAAGAGCGCATGGGGACGGGTGAGCTCGATAAAATCAAGCACCCTCTTCGTTCCGCCGTCTGCGCCCACGGGCACCGCACAGGCCCCGGAGTGCATGATCCCTTGCGACAGAGGAAGACCCCCTGTAAACATACTGAGCGACAACCCCTGGAGGACCCGGTGGCCGGGCCTTATCCCCACCATCCATAATCTTCTCGCATGGAGCTCGTTCATGATATTCACGTCATTCTGCGTCAAAGCGTAAAGCGTGGGAGTACCCGTGGTGCCGGAGGTGGAGTTCAACCTCACTATCTTGTCCTGTGGGGCACAGGTTATCGTCCCCGGGCCGAAGGGATGGCCCAGTTCTGCGGTTGATGCCTCCTGGGTCCTTTTCTGTTCGTCTTTGCTTGTAACGGGGATGCGGCGAAAATCTTCCCAGCTTCTCACATCCTCCGGTTTCATGCCCGCCTGTTCAAATTTGCTTTTGTAGAGCAGGGAGTTGTTGTAGTTGTAGACAAGCTGTTTCTTCAGCCTTTCGAACTGGAGCGCCGCCATCTCGTCGGCGGACATGGTTTCCACTTCAGGGTTCCAATACCTATCTGTTACTTGCCGGGCCATTATTGCCTCCTTACCTCTATCGAATTAGTTTTATCTAAAATGGTTTTATATACTATTGTTCTTAATATCGTTACTCATTTTGCCATTGCTGCGGCAGCCATTTTATTGGGCAGCCACAGTACCAGTTCAGGAAATACACTGAACACCACGATCGAGAGCATTAAAATAGCCACGAAGGGCATAGACCCTTTCAATATCGTGGACATCTGCACATCCGGCGCTATGCCTTTTACAACAAAAAGATTCAAACCGAAGGGTGGGGAGATGCACCCGATCTCCATGTTGATCGTCATCATCACTCCAAACCAGATGGGATCTAACCCGAGGTTCTTGATCAGCGGCAGCAAGAGCGGCGCGGTCAACAAGATGATGACAAAGGGGGGCAGGAATGCCCCCATGACGAGGAGTATCAGGTTTATCACCACCAGGGTCGCCCATCTTGATGCCTGGACGCTGCCGGCCAGATTGGCCACCTGCTGGGTCAGGCCGATCTCTGTCATGACGTTGCTGAAAAACAGGGTCGTCGTCGCTATGAGCATGAGCATGCCGGTCTGATTTACCGTAGCCCGGAGGATCTCCATTGCGTTCTTTTTTGTTATGTAAGCCCAGTAAAAAACCAGTGTGAGGACAACACCGCCCAGGGCGCCGATAGCTGCTGCCTCGCTCGGTGTTGCCACACCGAAATAGATCGAATAAAGGATCAGTGCGATGAGGACTATAAAGGGAATGGTCTTCGGCAGGTACTGTATCCTCTCGGACCAGGAATAGTGTTCTCCGGCAAGGGTCGCCTCGCCGGCGGCAGCGGCCTGCTTCTGTCCTTTTCTTCGAGTGTAAAACATACAAATCATGATCCAGCAACTGAAGGCGAGAGATACGACTATCCCCGGCACTATCCCGCCGATAAAGAGCTGTCCTATGGATGTCTCCGTTGCGATGCCATAGACAATGAGGGTGATGCTGGGAGGGATCAGTATACCGAGGGTCCCTCCTCCCACTATGCTACCGCAGGCTAAAAAATCCGGGATACCCCGTTTTCTCATCTCCGGGATGCCCGATGTGCCGATCGCCGCCGCTGTGGCCGGGCTCGATCCGCTCATGGCGGCGAATATCGTACATGCAAAGATGTTGCTTATGGCGATGCCCCCGGGTACCCTGTACAGAAACCGGTGGATCGCCTCGTAAAGGTCCCTTCCACTCGGCGCCACTGTGATGACAACGCCCATAAAGACAAAGAGCGGGATCGTAAGGAGTTCGAAGCTGTCAACGCTGTGGTAGATAACCTGCGCCAGCATGGTGACGGCCCCGGTCCCTCCCAGGAGCATTCCGCAGATGAGGCCGGAGATGCCGAAGGCGAAGACCAGGGGCATGCCGGAGAGAAGAAATAAGAGGGTGATACATACCACGATCAGCCCGTTAAGCATTCTCCACCCCCGATCGAAGTGATTTTGCGGCCCCGACTATGATCCCTATCAATTGAAAACACATGATGCTGACGCCGACGGCAAGAAAGCTGTAAGGGATCGCAAGGGGAGGCGCCCATATCGTTTCAGACCTCCACCCCAGACTGAAGGCCTCCCAGAACATCAGCCAGCTTTTGTAGGCCAGGATCACACAAAAGATCAGCGAAAAAACCGGTGTGATCAATGCCAGCCATTTTCTCACCTTCGGTTTCAGGTGCGGCAGCACTATGTCGTCCATGGTGACGTGGGCATTGTTTTTGAGGGCAAAAACAGAACCAACGAAGGTGACAAAGGTAGTGGCCATGATCGCGGCCTCCACTTCCCAGACGGTAGCCCACCTGAAGATATAGCGCGCAATCACCTCGTAGACGATCACGAGCATGGCGAAGACCACTGCAGCCATACTCATAAACCCTGCGACGTCGGCAACCTTATCCAGGATCTTTCCAAGAAATCCTTTGCTCTTCGTTGGTAATGTTTTTTTCATGGTTCCTTCTCTCGACAATCGTTCATCGCCCTTTACTTCGTCTTTTCTATTATGGCGAACAGATCCTCGGTCCCCTTCACCTCTTTCATGAATGATGTCCAGGTCTCTTTCTTTGCGATTTCCACCCAGCTTGCATACTCTTTGTCGGTGAACTCGTGGACATTTACCCCTTTCTTGATATAAATCTCCCTGCATTCCGCTGATTGGGCCTTGATCTCTTTAAGGAATGCGGCTTCAGCGTCCTGCCCCGCCGCGATGACTGCTTTCTGCTGTTCCGGTTTAAGTTTTTTGAAAGTAATGGGGCTCATAATAATTGCCACGCAGGAATTCGACAGAGAGTGTTCTCCTGATATGGTCAGGGTCTTGAGAACATCGAAGAGCCTGAACGATACGAATGACGCGTCAGCCGTGAGAACACCGTCGAGGACCCCTGTTTGAAGCGCCATATAGATATCACCGCTGCTCACGTGCGTAATGGCCGCACCGGAAGCCTTAAAAAGCTGCTCGATCGCCTTGCTTCCTCCCCGCATCTTCAACCCTGCTACATCACCGGGAAGTTTGATAAGTACTTTTGTAGAACCAACGGAAGTTGGCGTGAAACCCCAGGATATGACCTTCATTCCCAGCTTCTCCGCCTCTTCGCTCATCCTTTTCCCCACCTCGGTACGCGTCAGCCGGATTCCTTTTTCCGGATATGGGACAGCAACGCCGAGATCGAGTATCCCCAGCAACGGGGCTTTCCCTGCCGAATACGCCAGATACCATACCGCCAGATCCAGGGCTCCCTGGCGCAGTGCGTCGGGTTGGTTTTTAGGGTTCATGAGCGTACCGCCCGCGTACACTCGACAGGTTAAGGATCCATTGCTATACTTTTCGAGCGATGAACAAAAATTTGATGCCCACTTATCCCGAACATCTCCCTGCGGCCACTGATGCGCAATCTTTAAGACTGTCTGCTGTGCGTTGCAGACCGTGAAGCCTCCCAGCAATAGTACCAAAGACACTGCAACAAGGGTCACCAATTCCCATAACCTTCTGTCTCTCTTCATTCTTTTAGCCCTCCTCTATTTGACATTATCCCAGAGATCTTTTCTAAATGCCCTGGGGACAAACCATCGTCGATCCTTGCCTTTCCGAATCTCCGGCGTATTGAACCTTCTATGTTGACCCTTCAAAACAACACTGCCGCTATCGAAAGGTATCGCTCCTTCGCGTGTTGTAGATGCACGCAAATCTCTTTCTTCAATGCCTCCACATCTCTTTTTTTAATAACACTGACTATCCTGCCATGATCCTCCAGCGCCTCCGCCGGGCCCTTCTGGGAGGCCACGGCCATTGCGAGGAGCCACCTGATCTTATCGATCAATTGGAAAATGAGTTCAACAAATGCCTCTGAATCAGTAGCTTTATAAAGAAGTTTATGAAACTCAGTGTTGCACTCGGCAACTCCCTGGATATCATTCTCCTTGGCTCGCCTCTCCGATTGAGCAAGGATCGCCCCGAGCTCCGCCACGGCCTCCGGCGTAATCCTTTCGATAATCAGGGGGGCGGCGAATAGCTCAAGCGCCTCTCGCAATGCGTAGTAATCTTCAGCCTCTTTCCGTGTTAGTTTTTTAACCACATACCCCAGGTTTGACCGGCATTCAATCAGCTTCTCATGCTCCAGCATAAGGAGTGCCTCTCTCACGGGTGTCCTTCCCATGCTTAGCTCTTTTGCGATACTACCCTCACGAATCTCATCACCTGGTTTAAGTTTAAATGAAATAATTTTATCTTTAATAATTTGGTGGGCTTGGTGACGTAGGTTGTTACTCATTTTACCCTCTGATATATAACTGATATATTAACTGATATATCAGTTTATATATCATTAAAATTGATTGTCAAGTATTTTTTCAGAATTTTTTTCAACTCAAAATGTGAGGCAGGTTGGAGATATGCTGTGGGGCAATCCCTTAAGAACTTCGATTTTAAATTTATTCGCAATGAAGGTTGTTCAAACACCGGCACGTTCTTTCCGATCTGTCATTCGTTGAAGAAAAAACCGGAATTCTCCACTCTGTAACGCCTTTTAACATTTATAGTGCGCACCATCTGTCAGGGTCTTTCAGTCTCAGAATCAATGTGTATCCAACTGCTGATTGCTGACGGCTTCCAACAGAATTGACTTTAAAATATCCTGCCTATCTGTTATAAGAAACAAGGAGGTCGGGGATGAAAAAGATTGGCATTATCGGCGTCGGGAATATGGGTGAATCGATAATCAAGGC
>JAQTNJ010000038.1 GCA_028713955.1 Syntrophorhabdaceae bacterium | reverse complement strand
CCCTTGCCGTCCACAGGCTCTCAATAGCCATTGAAAAAGCCAGGGAACAGGGTCTCCTGGGGGCTAATATCTTCAATTCCGGTTTTAATTTTGATATCAAGATCTTTCGCGGCGGCGGCGCCTTTGTCTGCGGCGAATCGACAGCGCTTATGTCCTCCATCGAAGGTAAGGCAGGTGAACCCCGGGCAAAGTATATCCATACCGTTGAGAAAGGGCTCTGGGATAAACCCTCCAACCTGAATAATGTAGAGACATGGGCATGCGTCCCTCATATAATGAACAGGGGCTGGGAGTGGTTTGGCTCTATCGGGACCCCCCAAAGTAAGGGGACAAAGGTCTTTTCCCTGGTTGGTAAGGTAAAGAATACAGGACTTGTTGAGGTTCCCATGGGAATTACACTCAACGAGATCATCTTTAAACTCGGAGGCGGTATCCAAAGGAACAAAAAGTTTAAAGCTGTCCAGACCGGGGGTCCTTCAGGTGGATGTATACCCGGTGAATATCTCGACATGCCGGTTGATTTCGATTCACTGACCAGGCTTGGTTCCATGATGGGTTCCGGTGGGATGATCGTCATGGACGAAAGGGACTGCATGGTCGACGTGGCGCGTTATTTTCTGAAGTTCCTTGTCGATGAATCCTGCGGCAAATGTACCCCTTGCAGGGAAGGCGTCAGGCGTATGTTCGAGATCGTCGATAACATATGCAGCGGGAACGGATCGAAAGGAGACGTGGAACGCCTTGAGGAACTTGCAAGGGCAATCCAGCTTGGCTCCCTCTGCGCACTCGGTCAAAGCGCTCCAAACCCTGTTCTTTCAACTATTAAATACTTCAGGGAAGAATATAATATTCATATTGAGCAGAAGAGATGCCCCGCCGGTGTATGCAAGGCCCTTACAACATTCACGATCGATCCTGAGAAGTGTACCGGTTGTATGCGATGCGCCTCTGAATGCCCGGTCACATGTATCAGCGGCGAAAAAAAGAAGGTACATACAATAGATCAATCGAAATGCACAAAATGCGGCACCTGTTATGACGTATGTAAGTTCGATGCAGTGAAGTACAAATAGGGAGAAATAACCATGGTAGAGTTTGTAATAAACGGAAAAACAGTCAAGGCAGAGAAAGGCGAGACCATCCTTGATGTCGCACGGCGTGAAGGATTTGACATCCCTACTTTATGCTACCATGATACGCTTGGTTCTGATGGAAGATGCAGATTGTGCATGGTGGAAGTCCAGAGAGGAAACAGGAAAAGGATCGTCACATCATGCCTGTATCCTGTTGAAGATGGGATAGAGGTCTTTACGGAATCTCCGGATATTCTCCTCGTGAGAAAGGCCGTTTTAGAACTTCTACTGGCCAGATGCCCGGAGTCTGAAGTGGTCCGGTATATTGCAAAAGAGCATGGGGTAAACGATACAGGATATGCGAAAGACAATGATAAAGGCAAATGTATCCTTTGCAATCTCTGCGTGAAGACCTGTGAATTTAATGTGGGAGTTACCGCCCTTGGCATGAGCGGAAAGGGTCCCCAGAAAAAGGTTACAACGCCGTACGGTGAGCCGTCTCATGACTGTATAGGGTGCGGTGCCTGTGTGGCCATATGCCCGACAGGACATATATACATGGAAGACAGGGACGGAGTAAGGATGATCTGGAACAAACGTTTCGAACTTGCCCGGTGTCCTAAATGCAATCGATACCATGCTCCCGTCGAACAATTGGAGTTTATCGCCACTAAGTCAGGTACCCCGATCGAACAGCTTCTTATCTGTCCTGATTGCAAATAATTTCAAAAAGTGTGACGGAGAACATAGAAAAAAACATTTATATCCGGTATTTTAAAAATATATGTTGCAATGGTTTTGTAAAAGTATAAAATATAAGTGGTTAATATGACTCACAAAGTCATAAGCTGATCAATTTTTTATTATAAAAGGTGCAGTATATGCCTTTTGATCTCGAAAAAATAGGAAGATTCTTAAAGGCCAGAAGGGAAGAGAAGGGTTTTACCATTGCCCAGGTGTCCAGCGCTCTCTGCGTACGGAAATCCTTGATAGAAGCACTGGAGCAGGGAAACTGGCAAATGCTCCCGCACCACGTCTATGTCAAGGGTTATATCAAGGAATATGCGAACCTTTTAAACGTATTCACTGAAATTGCCAATGACCTTGTCGAAGAAGAAAAAACGATTACACCGGAGATCCCGGTCCAGCAGATGGTTGAAACGCCTCGAAAAAGGATCCCTCGAAAGGCATTCGTATATTCCGTAATCATCGTTGTTTTACTGGGCTACCTGATTGCAAGCCGTACCCAGAGAGAACAGTCATACACGCCTCCGGTCGAGGCAACAAGCCGCATAACGTCTTCGAGCTACAGTACGGGCTCGGCAGAGAATAAATCCCCGGGCTCCAATATCCCCGATATGAAGATGCTTATGGTCTCCTGTCAGGAACGGACATGGATCAGCGTTATTATCGACAACACAGAGAAGAAGGAGTTTATGCTCAATCCACAGGAAGTCATCATGCTCAGCGCCAAAGAGAGGTTTGACCTCCTCATCGGGAATGCAGCGGGTATAAAGATGTTCCTGAATGGTAAAGATGTACAGTTCTCAGGGAAAAACGGGGAAGTAAAAAGAATTCAACTGCCGTAATATCAGAAAAACTACGGATCAATTGTATTTACTGGGTTAGCCTTTCCATCTCTGAAGCAGAGATATCGAAATTAGCGTATACCCTTTGAACATCATCTGAGTCTTCCAACGCTTCCATCAGCTTAAGCATCGTTTCCGCATTCTTACCATCCAGCTTCACGGATGTTTGCGGGATCATGCTGATCTCCGAAACAATATATTTAAGGCCATGGTCATCAAAAATCTTTTTCACCGATTCAAAGCCCGACACATTGGTCATAACCTCAATCTCGGTATCAGTGTCAACAACATCCTCTGCCCCTGCTTCGAGGGCTAATTCCATGATCTTTTCCTCGTCAACACTCTTCTTATCGAAGGATATGTAGCCTTTCTTCTGAAAGATCCAGGACACACATCCTGCCTCACCAAGGTTGCCGTTCAGCCTTGATAAGATGTGGCGTACATCTGCAGTGGTCCGTTTTTTGTTATCTGTGAGGGTTTCTATAAGTATTGCCACCCCTCCCGGACCATACCCTTCATAGGTATATTCCTCATAGCTTTCACCTTCTATCGCTCCGATTCCCTTTTTGATCGCCCGCTCAATGTTGTCTTTCGGCATATTTTCAGCCTTTGCCAGAAGAACGGCAACCCTTAGCCTTGAATTCGCTTCAGGGTCACCCCCGCCTATCCTCGCCGCGGTTGTTATCTCCTTTATGAGTTTTGTAAAGATCTTCCCTCTTTTAGCATCAGCGGCGCCTTTCTTGTGCTTGATAGAACTCCATTTGCTATGTCCTGACATTGGGCCCCCTGGGAATAAGATGGTGGGCGATATTGGATTCGAACCAACGACCTCTGGTATGTGAGACCAGCGCTCTAACCATCTGAGCTAATCGCCCGTGCGTCTAACTTTTAGTATATTATAATTGAAAAGTCAATATTAAGCCAGTACATGATTTATATTTCATTTCAGGCGGGAATTGTTTAATATCTTGCCGTGAGCAGATATGTTTTCGGACCCGTTCCGTCGAGAAGGCTGGGATTCTCTCTGGGGGTGGATATTATTCCTGGTAAGTATTGCTGTTTCGACTGTATCTATTGCCAGATCGGTAAAACCACGAACCATGAGATTGAAAGAAAAAGTTTTTTTGATCCTTATAAGATCGTCAGCGAGGTCATAGAGAAGGTAAACACATCAGATCATATAGATTACATAACATTTTCGGGTTCCGGTGAACCCACGTTAAACTCAGACCTGGGTCTGATGATCGATGAAATAAAAAGATCGGTTGATATTCCCATCTCGGTTATCACGAGCGGTGCTTTATTGTCTCAGGAAGATGTGCGAAAGGACCTTTCAGGGGTTGATGTAGTTCTGCCGTCACTGGACGCAGTAAGTGAGGATATATTTCGGTACATTAACAGGCCGCACCTGATGATAGAGATCCAGTCAATAATATCGGGCCTCGAGCTTTTAAGAAGAGACTATCGGGGCCAGGTGTGGCTTGAAATTATGCTGGTAAAAGATATTAATGATGATAAAGAGGAACTAAGGAAGATCAAAGAGGTCATTGATTCAATACATGCCGACAAGGTCCAGTTAAACACGGTAACGAGACCTCCCAGCGAAGAGATAACGGGGAGATTGACGAGGGAAGAGCTCGAAGAGGTATGCGAATTCTTCGGCGATACATGTGAGATAATCTCGACCTTTGAAAAGGCACCGGTTCAACATGAAGAAAAAGAATGGTCCAAAACCGTATTGGATATATTAAAGAGAAGATCCCTGAGCCTTGATGATATTGTTAAGATAACCGGAATATCCTTTTACAAGGCAAAGAACAGATTAAAGTTAATGGAAAACGAAGGACGTATAAAAAGTTATCATTTCCATGACACGATATATTACATGATCAACCGGTAAAACACTGCTATAAGGAAAGGATCATATTACATAGGGCATAATTGCCGTCTACCCGCCTGCCATAAAGATCAGGGATAGCTCTATAACGTCACCTTCACGCATTGGTGTACTTAGACCGTTTCTGAGGAGACCGTAGGGTTCACCGTTAAGGCGGACCCCGTAAATATCCTGGTCTGACTTCATGTTACCGGTTTCCGGGTCTATGAGTTGAGGTGCGATTACTGCGAATACATCGCGCAGAGTGGAGCCGGGCTTGACCTCTATAACGGAAGGTATCTCGGGTAATTGAACATTAGCGCGGATTTCAATCTTCAATTCTGCCTCTTAGCAGTTTTTTTGCCACCCAGTCGGACATACAAAGATCAAATCGTTGGAATGCCGAGGCTCTGAAAACCCATTTTGACAGTCAGTTCAATTATTTCATCGACACGTTCCTTGGTCTTGTAGTCAAACCAGAAGGTCATCCATGAGATCATACCCAGTAGAAGGAGGGCCGCCCATGACGGCTCGAGATCTTTATTAACTTTGCCAATCGATTGCAGGTCGCTGATGGTAGTTCGGAAAAGACCGTAGAGATGCCTCCATTCCTTTTTAATCTCCCCGTGATATTTATCTTTCACCGTGAGTGATTCATGGAGTAAAAAACGGAGTTCAGGATGAGAAAGTACCAGTTTTGCGAAATCCCGGATCATTACCTCTAAGCGTTTTTGCGGTTCTTTTATCGATTCGGTTTCTGTCAGATAAGGGTGAAGAATACTCTCAATGACATGCATATGGACAGAAAAGAGGAGATGGTTTTTGCTGCTGAAATAGTGATACAGGCTGGGTTTTGTCATTTTGGCAGCCCAACAGATATCGTTGGTTGAAGTCGCATCGAAGCCCTTTATCATGAACAACTTCATTGCCTTTTGCATGATCTCATTTTTTCTCTTATCATATTGCGGTGTTACACCTTTTCCTCGTGACATTACCCGCCTCCTCTTTGAACTTTGTTATCAATATACCAACCAGTAAGTATATAAATCAATCATTTTTTTGTCAAGCATTCGTCTTCACGGACTCCATTATCAGGCAAACCGGAGGAAACCGTATAATATAATACCTTTGCTCTACAAAGACGACAAGTGGTTTTTTAGCTCAGAGTATGATGAGGCACAATTTAATATCTTTTTCACCACCTCTCCATTGCCTTCCATAAGAGGAAAGGGTTCAGATCCTTGAACCTGAGTATAAGTCTGCTTAAGGCAATTCCCCCGCTCTATTTTATCTTGACAAATAACCTCCGCCTATGTAGTATCAGCATTATATTTACCGGTAGATATACGTATACACGGCATCATGAGCGGGTATTACCGGATGATGCCCATTAAAAAAATCATTCAGGAGCAGAGATTATGAAGATCCAGAGACTGAGTGCATCAACCTTTAAGTTCTATTCCCCTTCGGGAAAGATTATCATGGTCGACCCCTGGTTGACCAACGATCCACTGTGGCCGCTGTCTGAAAGATCGCCGGACAAACTGAAGGAGATCGATGTCGTCATCATCACCCATGCCCACTTCGATCATGCCGCGGGGATCGATGAGATCGCTCAGCACAACAAGAAGGTTGTCTTCATTGCCCAGTTCGAATATGCCCTTTCTCTTCCACAGCGGGGGATCACGAATGTAATCCCCACTGCCTTCGGCGCAACCGTTGATTTTCAGGGAATAAAATTCTCCCTGATCCCCGCCTCTCACACGAATTCAGAGATGTCCCCTGACGGCACGATGGAGATCATCGGGACCGCTGCCGGGTACGTCATCGAGTTCGAGGATGGTCTGAAGGTATATATAAGCGGCGATACGGGATTGACGGCGGATATGAAGTTTGTCGTCGGAGACTACCATAAACCCTATGTCTCGATCCTTCCCGCCATCGGTTTCCTGATGATGGAGCCGGAGCAGGCTGCATATGCCGCCAACGTAACCGGCTGCCGCTATGTGATACCGTGCCACGATTTCCCCGAAAACGTCTCTGATGCTGCCGACCCGGAAGGGTACGGTGAGTTTCTCAAACAGTTTCCTGTCCAGGGTACCGCCAAAAACGTGGAAAGGTTCATGGAGATCATCAGGAAAGAATACCCTCATATCAAGGGTATCTATATTCCCATAGGCGGGTCTACGGAGATCGAGCTGACATAGCGCTTTTGCAGGACCAGACACGCTTAGTCCCGGTTCCGGAGAAAAATAGCATGTCCCGAACTTAGTGTAAAAAATCTCTTGACAAAAAATTCTATTATGGTATTTATTATATCTACCAGTCAGTATATTGGTATAACCGAAGAGGCAAACCGAGACAAAATAAAATTATCCGCTGAAGCATATCAGGTAAACAGGAGGTATCATTATGAAGGATTTTAATTACTACGCCCCAAAGACGGTGAAGGAAGCTGTTTCCACGTTGGCTAAATTAGAGGGCGATGGAAAGATCATGTGTGGTGGACAATCGATGCTTCTGTTGATGAAACAGAACATGTTGACCCCCGAGAACGTCGTTGACATCAAGGGTGTTTCCGAACTTGATTACATCAAGTACGACAAGGGAAAGGGGCTCGCAATCGGCGCCCTTACGACGCATAGTGCCGTCGAAAAGTCCTCTGTCATAAAGAAGAACTACCCTGTACTTGCCGAGATGGAAGACAACCTTGCAGTCGTGCAGACCAGGAACTGGGGCACGATCGGCGGGAACGCCTGTCACGGGGATCCGGCCGCTGACCCCCCTGCCGTCTTTATCGCACTCAATGCGAAATACAGGCTCGTCGGACCGGAAGGCGAACGGATCGTCGACGCTGAGGACTTCTATAAGGATTACCTTGAGGTAGATATCGCCCACGACGAGCTTCTCTGCGAGGTTCAGGTCCCCGTCATCGCAGCCAACACGGGCCTTGCCCACGGGAAACTGATGGCGCAGAAAGGGGATATGGGCGTCGTTGGTGCGGCAGCATTGGTGACTATAGACCCATCCACCGGCGTCTGCCGGGATGCCCGCATCGTCCTTACAAATGTTGCCTCCACGCCTTTCAGGGCCAGGAGCTCCGAGAAGGTCCTTATTGGTAAGGTTATCGACGAGAAGCTCCTTGAAGAGGCGGGTAAGATTGCCTCCGAAGAGGTTAACCCGCCAGCCGACGTGCATGGCTCGGAGGAATACCGGAAAGATATGGCGCGGATATTTCTGAAGCGCGTGACGGCTCAGGCTCTTGAGAGGGCAAAGCAGAAGAAATAAACCATTATGGAGGTAATAGATGAAGGAAAAATTGAGAGATATTAAATTTAAGCTCAATGGAAAAGAGGTTGAAATCGCAGTAAATCCAAAGACGCTGCTGCTGGAGCTTTTACGGGAAGAGTTGAAACTGACCGGTACGAGGACAGGCTGCGAGGTAAGTGCATGCGGTGCATGTACGGTCAATCTGGATGGCAAGGCAGTTCGGTCATGTTCAATACTAGCGGTCCAGGTTAACGGCCATGAAGTGGTAACGATAGAGGGAGTTGCTGACGGAGAAAAACTGCACCCGATCCAGGAGGCGATGGTCAACCACGGCGCCATCGAGTGCGGTTTCTGCACCTCCGGGATGGTCATGTCGGCGAGAGCACTTCTTCTGGATAATCCGCGGGCCACGCGGGAGGACATAAAAAAGGCCCTTCAGGGCAATATGTGTGCGGACAGCGGGTACGTCAAATACGTAGAAGCCATAGAAATAGCAGCCAAGGTCATGCAGGGAAAGTGAGGAGGCGATCATGGAAGACAATAAGAAAAACTATGCAGTGCTCGGAAAATCCGTACCCAGGGTTGAAACACCGCTCAAGGCAACCGGCCGGGCAAAATATGCAGCCGACTATGAAACGGCGGGTATGCTCTGGGGGAAGATAAAGAGGGCGCCCTATGCCCACGCGAGGATACTCGGCATCGATACAAGCAAGGCCGAGCGTCTGCCCGGCGTAAAAGGAGTGGTCGTCGGGAAAGACTTCGGCGGGTTCAAGTGGGGATGGCAGGCACACACCCGTGATGAGTCGCCCCTGGCAACGGACAAGGTCAGATATATGTATGAGGGAGTGGCGGCAGTAGCCGCTGTCAACAAAGACATCGCCGAAGAGGCATGTGATCTTATCGACGTTCAGTACGAGGAACTCCCTGCAGTGTTCGATCCCTTTGAGGCTATGAAAGAAGGGGCTCCCCTCGTGCACGAGGACAAACCGAGAAACATTCTCGTAGAATACCACTGGAACTTCGGCGACGTGGATAAGGCCTTCGACGAATCCTATCTTGTAAGGGAAGACTTATTTCAGACGCCGAGGCAGTCCAAGGGCTACATCGAGCCCCCTGCCGTGCTTGCATGGTGGGAGCATGACACACTCCATTACGTAGGGGCAAAAGGCAGCCCCTATATGCTCTGGAGGATCTTCGGCAGGGCTTTCAACCTTCCGTTGAACAAGGTGCGGGTCATTCAACCTATTATTGGCTGTGACTTCGGAGGAACAAAGAACGATGCCCATGCCCTGGACTTTTCTGCGATCCTTCTCGCCAAAAAGACCGGAAGACCGGTCAAGATCGTTTACTCGCAGTGGGAAGAATTGACGACCTGTCTCAGACGCCACGCCATGTGGGTCAGGGTAAAGATGGGCCTTACAAAGGATGGACTGATCAAGGGTCTTTACACGAACGTCGTCGCTGACGGCGGGGCGTATGCCCGGATGAGCCCTGTCACCATGTACCTGACAAACGGTCAGTGTACGGTACCATATAAAATAGATAACTTCAGAACAGACACCTGGAATATCTACACCAACAACCCCATGGCCGCCGCGATGAGGGGCCACGGTATGTACCATACCAGGTACGCGATCGATTGTCAGCTTGACCTTATGGCAAAGGAGCTTGGCATCGACCCGGTGGAGATCAGGCTCAGAAACTCCATCGACAACCCGAAACCCGGTGAGACGTACTACACTGTGAACAAGCTCCGGGTTGCCACCTGCGGGATCAAGGAGTGCATCGAGCAGACAGCAAAGCTCTTTGAGTGGGACAAATACCACAAGACCAAAAAGAATGACGGGCCTATTGCCCGCGGCGCCGGCATCGGGTCCTCGGCCTTTTTGAGTGGCGCACGGCTTACGGGTCACAACTCCTGTTCTGCAGTCGTCAGGATCAACGAGGACGGGAGCGTCAACGTCCTGACAGGCGCCTCGGACGTCGGCCAGGGTTCCGATACGGCCATGTGTGCAATCGCCGCAGAGGTGCTGGGGGTTGGCATGAAGGACGTGGAGATCAAACGGGTCGACACCTCTTACTCTTACCCCGACCCCGGGTCGTACGGCAGCAGGGTCACCATCTACGCCGGAGAGGCGACAATGAAAGCGGCGGAAGATGCAAAACAGCAGCTCCTGGAGGCGGCCGCGAAGGAGATGAACGTCTTTGCCGAGGAACTGGATATAAGGGACAAAAAGGTCTTCATGAAGACCGATGAGACACGGTACCTCCCGTGGCTGGACGTCGTACGGGCGGCCTGTTACGCCAATATCGGCAACGTCGTCGTAGGGAAAGGTGTTTCACGGAAGGGCACAAAGGGTTTTTCTCCAAAGGCCTTTTCAACTGGTGAAGGGGACGTGGGAACGAACTACGGTTTTGCCGCCCAGATCAATGAGGTCGAGGTAGACACAGAGACGGGCGTGGTCAGATGCACCGAGAAGAGCTCCATGGCGGATGACTGCGGTTTTCCGCTTAACCCTACTATTGTTGAGACACAGTGTATCGGCGGATCGTACCACCAGTCCATCTCGTCAGCCCTCTATGAAGAATTCATCATGGACAAGGGATCGACGGTCAATCCGAATTGGATCGACCTAAAAAGGCCCCGGGTGTACGAGGCGCCGTTCCCAAAATTTGCCCATGTCATCACGAACGATCCCTTCGGTCCCTTCGGCGTGAAAGAAGCAAGTGAAGCAACAACGTGTACGGGCGCACCCGCAGTAATCAACGCGATCTATGACGCAGTGGGCGTGATGATAAAGGATATGCCGGCGACCCCTGAAAAGGTGTGGCGGGCGCTTAAAGAAAAGAGAGAAGCGGAAAAAAAGAAATAGGCTCATAATACCCCCAATAACCCTCCGTCGGGTCTGCGCAACGCAGGCCTGATGGAGGAGTTCTCGGGCGGGAAGGACGATAATGGACGAGCGATGTCCGGACTGTAGTTGCGGCGTCAGCGAGAAGCTGGAGAACCTGCAGGTCCTGCGCCACATCATGATGATGAAGAAGAAAGAGTTTGAAGAGATTAAGAAACAAAGATGTACAGCTCATGATGATAAGACCCGACATAATGATAACACCCGATCAAAGAGCACTGCGGATCACAACAAGACAAGGAGAAAATAATGCAAATCCTGGGAAAATTTACTGTAAAAGCTCCCATACAGACACTGTGGAACACGCTTCTCGAACCAGAGACAATAGGTACATGTCTGCCTGGTGCAGAGAAGGTGGAGAAGATCGATGAAAAGACTTATGACACTGTCGTGAAACAGAAAGTAGGCCCCATCAAGGTGAAACTCGCCTTCAGGAACGTGCTGACGGTCGTACAACCACCCACCCATATGGAACTTGTGGGTGAGGGCGAAGACATGACAAAGCTTGGACACATTAAACAGAAGACGACTATCGATTTAAAGGATCTTGGCAACGGCGAGGTCGAGGTTAGCTATGAGTCGGAGGTTGATGTTGTAGGAAAACTTGCCATGTTCGGCGACAGGATCATGAAAAGTAAGGCAAAAGATGTTGAGAAGGAGTTTACCAAAAATCTGGCCGAGAAGCTTAGAAATTTGACATAGCGTTTCTTGTCATGCTCATGTGATTTAATTCGCATGCGACAGGTTATAGCGAGAAACAGGATCCCAATGGTCGTAAAATTTATTTTTATAAGGAGGTAGGAATATGAGCGGAGCGGTTAAAGGTAAAAGAAAAGAAAAATCTGAGGGTCGGGTGTTGCTTTCGGGTAATGAAGCCTTTGCAAGGGGAGCGTATGAAGCCGGCGTTGTTCTCGCTGCTGCCTATCCGGGCACGCCTTCTTCTGAGATTCTTCTGAATGTAGCAGGGTATAAGGAAATAATTGCAGATTGGGCAGCCAACGAAAAGACAGCCTTTGAAATCGGTATTGGGTCAGCCATGGCTGGCGCAAGGACCATGGTATCCATGAAACAGCCTGGCGTCAGCGTGGCTTTGGATCCTTTACTCAACTGGTCCCACACGGGGACACCGGGAGGGTTTGTGCTGGTAGCTTGCGACGATCCGGGACAGCACAGTTCTCAAACCGAGGACGATACGCGCATGTACGCAAAATTGGCCAGGATTCCCTGCCTGGATCCCAGCGACAGCATGGAAGCAAAAGAGTATGTAGGTGAGGCCCTCGCTCTTAGCGAAAAATTTGATACCCCCGTCATTGTAAAGTCAACAACAAGGATCTCACATTCCAAAACGATAGTCGATCTCTATCCCCGCACAGAATATCCCATTAAGGGATTTGAGAGGAATCCCAATAAATATGTGGTGGTACCGGGCAGGGCTATCCTGAGGGAAACAGAGGTCATTAACAGGCTCGCAGCATTGAAAGAGTATGCGGAAACATCACCTCTTAACCAGGTGGAGTGGAACAGTAAAGAAGTAGGGATCATCACTTCAGGGATTGCCTATTATCATGCGAAACATGTTATTCCTGAAGCAAGCTATCTGAAACTGGGAATCTCTTTTCCTGTTCCCGAGAAGATGATCAAGGACTTCGCCTCCAAGGTGAAAAAATTGGTGGTCATCGAAGAAACCCGTCCTTTCTTTGAAGAAGAACTTAAGATTATGGGCATATATGGTTTCATCGGTATGGACTATTTCAGAGTTCAGGGAGAATTGGATCCTGATGTTGTCCGGGCAGGCTTGAAAAAGGCTGGAATTCCCATGGAACAGCCCGCGCCGGTGGTTCCTGAGAGAAAAGATGCTCCGCCCCGTCCTCCTACCATGTGCGCAGGATGTCCTCACAGGGGAATATTCCTGGCATTCAAGAAAATGGACGTCAACGTCTTTTCTGATATCGGTTGCTACACACTCGCTTTTGCTCCGCCAATCAGCGCTCTCCATACAGCAATCTGCATGGGGGCAAGTATCGGAAACGCTGTGGGGATGGCCAAGGTCCATGGAAGCGACAAACCGATTATAGCAGCCATTGGGGATGGAACCTTTATCCATTCGGGCATGACACCTCTGTACGACGCGGTCTATACGCAGACAAATATTACAGTTGTCATACTGGATAACAGAATCACTGCCATGACAGGCGGCCAGCCTGCTGCGGAGAGCGGCTTCAGGGCAAATGGGGCGCCGACAGTGACAGTGGACCTGGATGCCCTCGTGAGAGGGATTGGCATAAAATTTGTAAAACACGTTGATCCTTATGATATCAAGGCATGCATTGAGGTTTTGAAAGAGGCGATTGCCTTTGAGGGACCGGCTGTAGTCCTTACAAACCGTCCATGTGCTCTCATGCCGAGAAAGATAAAAGACAAACCCTATATGGTTGTTGAAGAAAAATGCACAGGATGCGGCATCTGTATGTCATCAGGTTGCCCGGCAATAGGATTGTCCGACCAGGTAGCCAAGAAATCGAAGAAGGGCGAAAAGGCCAGGACTATCGACCTCAGCCTATGTACGGGATGCTCTGTGTGCGCGCAGCTTTGCGCGGTGCATGCAATCCAGTTGATAGAAAATTAATGGAAAAGGGGTGCTAAAATGAAAGAAACGGCGACAAATGTCTATGTAGTCGGTGTAGGAGGCCAGGGGGCTGTAATGGCAACGGAGCTTACGAGCGAAGTGGCCCTGGCTGCAGGATATGACGTAAAAAAAGGCGAGGTTCATGGTATGTCGCAAAGGGGCGGGATAATCGCAAGCCACGCCCGCTTTGGCAAGAATATCACTTCTCCCGTTATAGGAAAAGGCGAAGCGGATTATATTCTGGCTTTTGAGGCGGTCGAGGCCCTGCGCAGCATCGAGTATCTGAAGCCCAACGGTACTATCATTGTCAATGAGCAACAGATAGTTCCTCCCATTGCCCACTTCCTGAAGATACAGTATCCGGACAAAGTGAAGGAGAAGCTGGAGGATGGGAAACGCAAGGTAATAACACTGAACGCCTTTGAAAAGGCAGTAGAGGTAGGGAGCGAATTGCTGGTCAATACCCTGTTGCTGGGTGTACTTTCAAAGCTGCTTGAGCTTCCGGAAAAGGCATGGAAAGAGGTTCTGGTCAATCGTTTTGGAACAAAGATGCTCGACCTGAACATGAAAGCCTTTGAGGCGGGAAGGGCAATGAAATTTTAATTGGAGGCTATTCAGTTGAGGGAAAGATAATCCCTCAATCACAGGGGAGGATTTAGCAATGAACGTATCCGAAATGATTGCTCGAAACAGCAGGATGTATCCCGATAAAACAGCATTAGTCGAAGTCGATCCGGTTCTCAAGACAAGAAGAGTGGTGACATGGAAGGAGTTTAACGACAGGATCAATAAAGTCGCGAATGCGCTGATCGATCGCGGCATCAAGCAAGGGGACAAGGTCCACACGCTCATGTATAACTGCCTGGAGGTTCTCGAACTTCAGTGGGGAGCGATGAGGGCTGGGGCATGGATCGCCCCTCTCAATTTTAGATTTACAGCCCAGGAGATCATCTATTGCAGTGAGGTTGCAGAGGCAAAGATGATGATCTTTGAAGAAGGTTTCCTTGACAGGATCCGTGAGGTACAACCTCATTTACCGAAGATAAAGCATTACATCAGTATCGGTAAGAACACACCTAAGGACATGGAATCCCTGGAAGAGATAATGAAACAGTCGTCGTCAAAACCGGTGGAGATACCGCTGGACGATAATGATGGGTGTTCGCTTTATTTTACCTCCGGTACGACAGGAAAACCTAAACCAATCCTTCTTACCAACAAGAATATTGAATGTGCGGCAGTCACTAATAACTACAGCTGGAATATAAAGCACAATGATAACTTTTTACTGCTTCAGCCTTTATACCATGCCGGCGGCGGAATGATGTGGGTTGGCTGTGTTATTGTAGGCGCCCCTGCAGTGCTCATCAAGGGGATGATAAAACCAATTGACGTAGTAGATGTGGTTCAGAAAGAAAATGTATCCATCCTGTTCATGGTTGTCCCGTGGGCCCTTGATATCCTCGGGCATTATGACCGCGGGGAGCTGACCACCGGGCAGTATGATCTGAAATCCTGTCGTCTTTTGTCCCTGGGAGGTCAGCCTGTGCCGCCCGCCGTGATCACACGCTGGCTTGAAAAGTTTCCGCACATGGAATACGACACGATGTACGGGTTGGGAGAGGCAATGGGACCGGGTTGTTGCCACATGACTTTTAAGGACATGAACAGATTGGGAAGTATTGGGAAGGCAAGCTTCAACTGGGAGGCGCGTGTCGTAAATGAAAAGGGTGAAGATGTTGTCCCGGGTGAAGTGGGCGAGTTGATCGTTAAAGGTAACGGCGTCATGAAGGAATATTACAAAAACCCGGAAAAGACCGCCGAGACCATCAGAAACGGATGGTGTTACACGGGTGACATGGCGAAAGCCGATGAGGAAGGATACCTTTATCTGGTGGATAGGAAGAAGGATGTGATCATCTACGGTGGAGAAAATATTTATCCTGTTGAGATCGAGGACCTGCTCCAGCATCATCCCAAGATCCATGATGTAGGTGTTATCGGCATCCCTGACGAAAGATTAGGGGAGGTCGTGGCAGCGGTTATTCAGGTCAAACCGGGTGAAGCACTGACGGAGAAAGATGTGGAAAAATATTGCAGTGACAATCTTCCTAAATATAAGCGGCCCAAACACATATTTTTCGATAAGGTACCCCGGAATCCAACTGGCAAAATAGAAAAACCCGTTCTGAGAGAGAAATACGCGGGTTTCGGAGAGATGTTCAAGGTCAAGTGATTTCACATAGAAAGGGGCGCTAAAAATGGAAACAACGAATGATAAGGGATTAGCATTGGTTGAGACATATTACAAGGACTATGGATGCCAGGCAAGGGCCATGAAAAAGGCAGGAAAGAGGGCAATGGGTTATATATCCGCCGTAGCCCCCGTCGAGATTATCAACGCGGCCGGTTTTACTCCGGTCAGGATTAAGGGTGACCCCAATGAAGCTGTCACGAAGGCTTATAGCAGCATGGAAACACTCGTCTGCCCCTTTTTGTTGAACGCTTTTGATCTGGCCCTGAAAGGCAAGTATGATTACCTGGACGGTATTGTTATCCCTCACACATGCGACAGCGTGAGCCGTACTTACGAAGTATGGAAGCGTAATTTCCCGCTGCCGTATTATCACTTCCTGAATGTGCCGCACCTCGACGGTGCCCCTTCATTGGCGTTCTTCACGCAGATCCTTAAAACGTTTATCAAAAGCCTGGAACAGTTTACAGGTAATGGGATATCTGAAAAGAACCTGGCCCATGCGGTGCTGGCCTATAACGAACTAAGACAGGCCATGAGAGATCTCTATGATCTGCGAAAGCCTGATCAACCGTTGATCTCCGGTATCGAAATGATAAAGCTTCTCGTGGCCGTTAAGGCGTTGCCCGTGGATGAGTCGGCGGCGTTAGTCCGGCAGGTTACTGAAGAGGTGAAGGGACGGACAATATCTTCACCGCAGAAACCTTTGCGAATCATGCTTGTGGGTGACCAGATTGACGATACAGGCCTGATCGAGATCATTGAGAAGACAGGCGCACAGGTGGTGATGGATGATGTCTCTGTCGGCAGCAAACTCTATTACGCCGACATAGAAACGACGTCCGACCCCGTTTACGGCATCGCGGAGTATTATCTGGAAAAGGTCAGCCTGCCGACATTTTACAGGGATAGAGGCGGCAGTTATGACGAGAATCTTGAGTTGCGGTTCGGACACCTGAAAAGGTTTATTTCCGAGTTTAATGTGGATGCCGTGATTCTCCTGGTCTATAAGAATTGTGACCCCTATGGGTTCGAGGTTCCGGCAACAATAAGTTACATCGAGTCATTGGGCAAGCCTGTCTTTTATGTCGAGGATGAGTATTCCTCTTCATCGTCGAGCAGATTAAAGACCAGAATTGAGGCATTCCTCGAGATGTTTACTCAGGAAAGGAGATGACCGATGGCAGAAGAAAGAAAACAGAGAATGACTGCAACAGCAGCTGCAGCGAAGATCCCCAAGATGGTGCGGGCAAACTTTACGGCTAATCTGAAGGCCAAGGAGGAAGGAAGGCCGGTGGCTTTCAGCTTTATTGTCAACTGTTATGATGAGATCCTGAGGGCCATGGATATCGTTCCTGCCTGGGCAGAAAGCTATTCAGGTATATGCGCCGCGAAACGCGACGCAGGAAAATACCTGGAAAAGGCCGAATCGCAGAATTTCTCCCGCTCCCTTTGTACATATGCAACATGCGGCCTGGGCTTTGAGTACTGGAGGAACGAACTTGGCGGCGAGATGCCGCCTGACGCACCATGGGGCGGTATAGCCAGGCCTGATTTTATCCTTGGAACAGGTCAGATGCTCTGTGATCCAAGATATAAATGGCCTCAGGCGGCACAGCACTATATGCAGGATGTGCCTGCCTATATAGGTGGGTTTTATTGGCCTCCTTATGATGAAAACATGGACCAGAGAGAGGTTGAGAATTACTACCTGAAATATGCCGTCGACGAACTGAAAGGGGCCATCGCCTTTATAGAAAAACAGACCCAGAAGAAAATGGATTGGAACAAATTGGAGGAAATAACGGACCTTGTCGACCGGACCTGGGATATGTTTATTGACGCCTACGAACTGCGAAAGGCGAGACCTACTCCAATGGACACCGGCGACGCTATGAACACGATGGTCCCTCTCGCGTTTATGCTCGGGACCCAGGAGGCATACGATTTCTATAAGGACCTATACGACGAGCTCAAAGGTAGAATCGACAAAAAAGAAGGTGTCGCTGAAGATGAAAAGTACAGGCTGTTATGGGGCGCAGGATTGCCGCCATGGTTCGCGTTGAGCGATTTTCAATACTTCAATAACAAGGGAGCGGTCTTCCCTGCCGAAAGGACCTACCGTGAAGCGGAAAGGATTGACAGGCTTGACCTGCCGAAACTGAGCGATCCGCTTGAACGGATCGCATTAAGATGGATGAGATACTGGACACATTGGTATGACGCTGCCAGAAAGCGGAAAGGTTCTATACCTGAGGTGGAGCGACTCATAGAATACATTGAGGACTATCAGATCGATGGGGTTGTGTTTCACAAGGCCTTTTCCTGTCGCACATGGCATTCGGGCATCCTGCTGCAAGCACAGATATTGAAAGAGGTCTATCGGGAGATCCCGATACTTGTGCTGGAAGGTGATATTGTTGATATCAGTTCCTATAATGAGGGAGCTACACATTTACGTATAGATGCTTTCATCGAGGTGTTGGAGAATTTAAAGAACAAGTGCTAAAATAGAATGGGGGTGAAAATCACAACTATTACCAACGTTGTGGCAATCGTTGAGGGGAGAATTTTTGTAACAAGTATCAATAAAACAATTTAAGGAGGACAGAAATGAATAACGGTCATTGGATGACGGCAAAGGATGTACTGAGGGTCAATGCTCACAAATGGCCCAACAAGATAGGGGCAAAGGATCTTTACAAGGAATTTACCTTCAAACAGTGGGACGAGAGAGCGTGCAGACTTGCCAATGCCCTTACTGACGTTGGTCTGAAAAAAGGCGACAGATTTGCAGCCCTGGCGTACAATTGTGTTGAATGGATGGATATCTACGCTGCGGCAGCAAAGGGAGGATTCATCTGCGTGCCGATCATGTTCAGGTTGTCAGCCTCGGAGATGGAATATAACATCAACCACTGTGAGGCAAAGGCCTTTATCG
>JAQTNJ010000037.1 GCA_028713955.1 Syntrophorhabdaceae bacterium | reverse complement strand
TATTGCCGGTAATGATCTGGAGGATTGAGAAGGCGCGACTGTTCTGAGTCCCGTTTGCTGTCTGGTCCTGCGTACATGTCCCCTGATAGATGCCCGCACCTTTCGTCCCCGCGAATAACCCGGCAAGTCTGCGGATATCGGCAGCAGGCACCCATGTTATCTTCTCCGCCCACTCAGGGGGATATTTCTGGATATGGGGAACAAGCCTGTCAAATCCGGATGTGTACTTATCGATAAAGTCAACGTCGTAAAGTCTCTCATTGACGATCACATTTATCATGGCAAGGGCTAAGGCCCCATCTGTCCCGGGCCTTATTTTGATATACATCTCCGCGCTGTCGGCAAGAGAGATCCTCTTGGGATCAATAACAACAACCTTTGCCCCCTTCTTCAAATTCTTCTTAATGGCAAGCAGCAATGGGAAATCTGATTCCTGAGGGTTATGTCCCCACAGTATGTAGAGGTTTGAGTCAAGCTCCTCTGTCGGATATTTTCCGAAGGTGATCTGCCTTGTCCTGATCCTCATCCTGTAACAAATGCTTTCCACCGAGAAGAAATTCGGCGATCCGAAGGCCGCTTCAAACCTGTGCGTCAGGCCTGCCATCTCAAGGTTTTCCACGCCGATGGACCCGCTGAACACGCCGAGCACGCCGGGGCCGAATTCTTCCCTGAGCTTCAAAAGCTTCTCTGCTATCTCGTCGAGGGCCTGATCCCACGTTATCCGTTGAAAACTACCGTCTATCTTTTTTAACGGGTATTTTAAACGATCTGGGTTATAGACATTATCAAGCGCCGCCCTCCCCTTCGGGCAGAGCATGCCCCTGTTTAACGGGTGCGACTCAAGCCCTTTTATCTTTACGGCCTTCCCGTCTTCAACAGTTACAACAGTTCCGCAGCTATGGTAACAGAGCGTGCAATCGGTGAGAACCTCTTTACTATCTTCAGTCATCTGTTCACCTCTTACGGGAAATCATACATTATTCATTATATCAGCTATGACATCCGCTGTGAAGTGAATTACGAAACCCGCTTTAGCTTACAGCTATCAGCGATCAGCTTTCAGCTTAAAGCCTTTTTTGTTTTCGTCATCTCCTGCTTTTTGTTTTAGCTGACGGCTGTGTGCTGAATGCTGGTAACTGATTACGTCAGGTTTTTATGGACATATACTTTTCAAACACGGCGAGGTTGGATTCAAGCGCTTTTACTTCCTCCTGGAGGATTATGGCCTTTTCGGCCAGCTCCGTGCCTTGCGCCATCTGCGCGATCTGGCGGGAGAAACCGGCGATGACCACGATGCGGTTCCTGAAGTTATGCGTTGTCTCCATCAGGATCGACTCCTGCCGGCTGCAGGAGGTCATGAGCTGCTGGACAAGCTTTGCCCTCCCGATGATAGCGCTGATGAGCTGTCCGATGACCTGGAGGTACTGGAAGTCCTCTGCCGAGATCGGGGTCTCCTCTTTTCCTGAATCAACAATCAAGACCCCCAGTTTGTTCTCCTGCTGTGTCATGGGATCAACATAGCCCAGCGGAACAATGGCCTTGACCTTGATCGGCGCGCTCAACGTGTGCTTGTAGCCGTTCGTCTGGTGGGGATCTGTCAGGTTGACGGCAACGCCCTTCTTCACGGCATCCCAGACAATGCTGTCTTTATGTATCTGAACCCCTTTTATCGGGCAGACATGGTCACCGGCCCAGAACCTGAGCGTCAGATCATCTCCTTCAAGAAAGGCGCATCTGGCCCTTTTCCCGAGTCTCTCACTGAGATCGTTAAGCACCATCTCAATGACCTTCTCGGGAAGCGTACTGGAGCCCAGAAGGCTGGCGGCCTCAAGTATGTCCTGAAAATGGCCCTGCAGGTTCTTTTCCTTTTTTGCCTTTTTCACCGCCATTTCGTTATTCCTGTTTTTTCTATGGTAGCATCTTTTTGGTCGATGAGCAATAAGGATCGGGGAGTTTTGGCGGAGAGAGAGGGAGTTTAAATGAACTATATTAATATAATTATATTGATTAGTTACAAATTATTGTTTTCTCAGTTACCCCAATAGTTACCCCTAAACTATCTTTTTCTGTGTTTTCAGAAATTGCAGTGGCACCATTACACCATTATACTTACAACAAGAAGGTGATAAACGTCAAGGCTTTCAGAGAACGACGGCGGCACTTGTTACCTTGCCGCACTGTCCTTCTTTATAGTTGCGTCGATGATGCGGGGGGACTCTCCTTTCCGCCATCTTTGTCCTGATCCTGCTCCAGAGGTTGTCAATGTGTAAACCAATTGTCCCTGCTCCATAATCCTCCAGGACGCCCTTACGACCATGCTTAAGGTAGAGATAATAACGATCACGAAGCAAACTTATTGTACAGAATTAAATACAATATGAATTACCGATATAAAAAAGGTATAACAGGATAACGGCCACAGAGCTTCTTAAAATCATTCTGGTAAAGCTATGTCATACTTTAAATATGTATTTTTTTAATTTATTTTGAATACTTACATGTATATACTTATAAGAAGTATCTGGTTTCATCTCTATTTCTCAAAAGAATAATGATGGAACAATATTTGCGGTTGAAAATAAATGATGTAATGTACAAAGAATCGATAACCCTGGGGCATGATAAAAATGCGTATTCCGATGAAGTCGGCCACGTGTTATGATTCAACCCGGCCACCTGTTCCGAAGCAAGCCGGCCAGTCATTATGATGGACCCGGCCACCCTGATCGGAGCCGTCAGGCGACGCATGGTTTCTTTGCTACCTTACCCCATCTCTTCCTTGTGTGTCAATGATGCTTTTCTCTTTCTCATCGATTCCCCTTTCAGGTGTATCCGATGTGCGTTGTGAACCAGCCTGTCAAGCAGGGCATCGGCAATGGTTGGATCGCCTATCATTTCATGCCAGTGGTCTACGGGCAGCTGACTCGCTATGATGGTTGATGCCGTACCGTGCCTGTCTTCGATCACCTCCAGGAGGTCTCTCCGCTCCGGATCAGTCAGGGGTGACAGTCCAAAATCATCGAGGACCAGAACCCGTGCCCTGGCAAGTCTCGTTAAGGTTTTCGCATAGCTCCCATCCGCCCTGGCAATGGCAAGGGTGTAGGAGAGCTTCGGGGTTCTCATGTAGTATGCGCTTAACCCCTTGCGGCAGGCTTTGTGGGCTAAAGCACAGGAGAGAAACGTTTTTCCCGATCCTGTCGGTCCTATGATGATCACGTTCTGGTGGCGCTCTATCCATCCACAGGTCCCAAGGCTTAGGATGACGGATTTGTCGAGACCACGGGGCGTGCGGTAATCGATGTCTTCCATTGAGGCCGATAATTTGAGCCTGGCGCCGTGAAGCAACCGTTTCATCCTCCCATTTTCCCTCAAGAGATGCTCTGCGTCGACGAGCATGCCGAAGCGCTCCTCAAATGAGAGATCGGTCGCAGCGGGATGCGACCATTGTTCCTTCAATGCCTCTGCCATGCCGGCAAGTTTCATCGCGTAGAGTTTCTCCATCGTCTGTTCGTTCAACATATGCGTCCTCCTTGTCAAGTTCATAATAGGCTCTGCCTCTGATGTTTTCATGGGGGAGAGTATTGCCGGAAGGCGTCTCTAAAAGGAGAGTCTTTCCGTCAAGGTTGTTCTTCAGGATTGATTCGACACTCTTGTATGAGTAAGCTTTCAGCAGAAGAGCTCGTCTGCATGCAGCCTCCAACCTCTCTTCCCCGTATCGTCGTGCCAGGCGCATAACCCCGAGACAGCTTCGAAAGCCCTGTTCGGGATGGGTCTTTCTTTCCATGATCTCTGTGACGAGCTCCGCTGTCGATGGTCCGGTCTTTTCTGCCCAGCGGATAATGCGGGAGGGGGTCCATTCCAGGTAGCGTTTGTGTGATTCAGGCATATGTTCACTGAGCGTTGTGTGCCTGCCGGGAGAACAGTTCCTTGCGTGGCCGGCCACCCTTCTCCCCTTGAAGAATATCTCAACGGTACCCGCCGTGACGCGTGTGTCAACCACCATACCCCGTAATTGATAGGGAACGCTGTAATAGTGACGGCTGATCTCCACGTGATAGTCAATGTTGACTTTGTGCTTCTCCCACCCGGCATATTCATAGGGTTGCTGAGGCAAGGGTTGCATGGCCGGTCTGTCGATCGTCTCAAAGAGCTCTCGTCGCGATACTTTCATCTTCTGCAGAGGACGGTTGTTCATGTCTTCGACTTTCTGTCTAATCATCCTGTTCAGTTCTCCGATAGAGAAGAAGGTGTGGTTCCTGAGTGCGGCAATGATCCATCGTTCCGCGATGAGAACCGACGATTCCACTTTCGCCTTGTCCTTGGGTTTTTTCACCCGGGCGGGGATCACCGTTGTACCATAGTGTGCCGCCATATCCTGATAGGTGGGGTTAAGGTCGGGCTCATACCGGGACGGATGGGTGATGCCTGTTTTTGTATTATCCGGGGTGGTGATGGCAGGAACTGCGCCAAAATACTCAAACGTGTGGACATGTGCTCTGATCCATGAGGGGAGATCTAAAGAAAGGTGCGCCTCTGCATAGGTGTAGTTGCTTGCCCCCAGGGTAGCAACAAACAGATATGCGGGGATCACCTTGCCGGTGACAGGATCATGGATCGGTATCGTATCGCCTGCATAATCGACGAAACATCTTTCTCCTGCCTTGTAGTCGTTACGGAAGGAGATGTCGAGCGTCTTTTTCCATGCCCGGTAACGAAGACAGAACTGACTGTACTGGTAACCCTCAGGATTGTTCTCCCGGTATTCGTGCCAGAGCAGTTGAAGGGTGACCCCCTTTCTGGCAAGCTCCTTGTGGATGTACTCGAAGGGCGGCATGTTCCGTTTTTCTACCGATAACGGAATGCTGGAGGGAAAGAGGAGATTCTCTAAAGCAGCCTCATCCAGATCCTCCGGCAGGGGCCAACTGAGGCCTGCCTTTCTTGCCCGTTCGAGGTAATCCCTGACGGTGGTTCTGCCGACACATAAGCTTTTTGCCGCCTGTCGTACCGATAATCCTGTTCCTAAGCAGAGCCTGAACATTTCTTTTAACTTTCGCATAGATAACCTCCTGAATGCCATTGATGCTCCTTCCATAATTTTTGAAGAAGTGTAACGGCATCCTGTAGATTTTATCCAGCGTCTCTGACAGCTTGCCCGGGGTGGCCGGGTCCATCATAATGGGTGGTCGGCTTGGATCATAATGGGTGGTCGGCTTCAATCATATTCGGTGGTCGGGTTGGATCGGAATACGCAATAAAAAGGGGAAGCATGGAAAAAAGATCATCAAAATCCACACCGGGAAACGCAGAAAAAAACCAGTCTGCAATTCAGGAGAGCGAGGAACAATACAGATTGATCTTCAATCTCGTTTCTGACGCTATTTTTCTCATCGACAACGAAACAGGACAGATCCTCGAGGTCAACAAGGCCGCATCATCTCTCTATGGCTACAGCAGGGAAGAACTCCTTTCGATGAACCACAGAGATGTATCCGCTGAGCCGGAAAGGACGCGGGAAGCAACGCTGAAAGAGATGACCGTGGTCCCCCTCCGGTATCACAGGAAAAAGGATGGTGCCGTCTTCCCCGTTGAGATCACCGCCACCCATCTAATGTGGAAGGGGCGGAAGTCGCACCTCGCCGCCATCCGGGACATCACCGAACGCAATAAGATTGAAGATGCTTTGAGAAAAAGCGAAGAAACAATCCGCGTAATTACTGATAATGTTCCCGCATTTGTATCCTACATAGACAAGAACGGTTTTTACCGCTTTGCCAATAAGCGTTACGAAGAATGGTTTGGCATCCCGGTAACTGAAATTACGGGAAAACACTACCAAGAAGTCCTCGGCCTGCGCGCCCATGAGAAGGTCAAGCCTTATATGGAATCTGCACTATCGGGAAGGCAGGCATCTTTTGAAACTCTTCTTGACTATGCACTCGGTGGGGAACGATGGGTGCACGGCGAATATATTCCTGATATAGATACGAGGAGAGATGTCCAGGGATTCTTTGCCATGGTTACAGATATCACAGCTAGCAAACGAACAGAAAAAGCCATCAGAAATCAGGAGAAAGAGTTAAGGTCGATCTACGATAATGCACCGCTCATCATGATGCTTGTGGATAAAGAGTGGAAGATTCGCAAAACAAACGCCTTTACGTCCAACTTTGTGGGCAGGGCCGAGGATGAGACGATAAACATGCGTTGCGGGGAGGCTCTGAATTGTATCCATGCCCTTGATAGCCCGAAAGGCTGTGGCTTCGGTCCTTTCTGCAGGGAATGCATGCTCCGCCTTACCGCATTAAACACAATCGAAACTGGCCGCGATTGCAAAGAGGTAGAAATAAACATGTCCTTCTCGAATAAAAGACAGGCACAGAGTACAATTTTTCTCCTCTCGACAACAAGACTGGAAATCAAGGGACGACCCATGGCGCTGGTCAGCATGCAGGACATTACCGAGCGCAAGCACGCCGAAGAGAGGCTCCGCATGCTCCTCTATGAGCTTGAGGGTAAAAACAGAGAACTTATTAAGGCATACGAGGAGCTGAAGATGTCAGAGTCAATGCTTGTCCAGTCAAAGAAGATGGCGTCCCTCGGGCAGCTCTCCGCCGGGATCGCCCATGAGCTGAAAAACCCCCTCAGCATCATCCTCCAGGGGATCGCATATGTCCAGTCATCGGTCGAGGACGGCACGCTTATCGATGCCTGCGACAGGATAAAAAAATCGGCCATACGGGCTGATTTGGTGATCCAGAACCTCCTCAGTTTTTCTAGGCAGGAGCCCCCTTCCTTTACCGAAGATGATATAAACGCCCTCATCGAGGAGGCACTCACGATGGTCGAGCACCAGATGAGCCTGCGAAACATACAGGTCATACGGAACTATTTCCTTCACATCCCCAAGGTACGGGTAGACAGCAACCAGATCAAGGAGGTCTTCATCAACATATTCATCAATGCCGCCGATGCGATGAAGTATGGAGGCACCATCACGCTCACCACCAAAGCGGGGATAGACAAGGATGGAGAACCATGCGTCAGGGCCGTAATAGAGGATACGGGAACAGGCATACCCGATGAGATCCTTAAAAATGTTTTCGATCCCTTCTTCACGACAAAAACGGACTCCGAAGGCACCGGGCTCGGCCTGTCCATCACAAAGGGGATCGTTGAACGCCATCACGGCAGCATTGCCATCAGCAGCGAAGAGGGGAAAGGGACAACGGTGACGATCACCCTGCCCTGCAATCCATTCGAAAAGGAGAGCCATTACAATGGATAAAAAGAAGATCCTCCTCATTGACGATGAAGAGGACTTTTGCTTCTTTGTAAAGCTGAACCTGGAAAAAACAAGGAAATACCAGGTCTTTACCGCGACAGACGGCATGGAAGGCATCAGGCTTGCGAGGCAGATTAAACCCGACCTTATCTTCCTCGA
Organism: Syntrophorhabdaceae bacterium; assembly: GCA_028713955.1. Lineage (NCBI taxonomy): Bacteria > Pseudomonadati > Thermodesulfobacteriota > Syntrophorhabdia > Syntrophorhabdales > Syntrophorhabdaceae > Syntrophorhabdaceae bacterium. The sequence goes on along the minus strand of JAQTNJ010000037.1, from coordinate 11,863 downwards.
TATCGTTATGCCGAATATTGATGGTGGACAGGTCGCGGAGATCCTTCTTGATGATGAGCCGACCAGCACAATCCCCATTGTTTTTGTTACCGCGGTAGTAAAAAAAGATGAGCTTTCGGGACGCGGGGGAAAGATCGGCGGAAGGGATTTTATTGCCAAGCCGGTCAAACCGGAGACACTGATAAAAAGGATTGAGCAATATTGCCCTATCCAGAAGGAATGGCGCCGCTGATTTTATTAGAACTACCCGAAAAAAATACACCGTAAAAAGAGCCGGCTTTAACAGTTTTCACAATGCCGCAGGTCGATAAGTCTTGTCATGGCGCGTTCATCGCGGATCGCAGCATGCTCACATCAAGACTAATGTTGCAAAATGTAACGCTGTGTTGAATAATGCAACGCGCTTCTTGATTGCGCATTGCATTTGCTGCCCCATTTAGCCAGTTTTGCCTCTTATCGCAAGAAAAATGATGGTGACGCTTCACGCCCCCCATTGGCATGGTCTTTGCTTTAAAAATTTAAAAAAGGTGCAAAAAATGGTTAATCTGTTTAAGCAACTCGTAGTGATGAGTTAATGATTCGTTATGTGTGAACGCTTTAATAAGATTTAATAAGAGGCAACGAGAACAAGCACAAAACGTTTAAAAGATACTTTTGAAAATGGGTAAGTCGCCTCGCGGTTGTTGTTTATTTTATAAAGAAAGGAAGGAGGCATATAATGGGCGATAAAGGCAAGAAGGACAAGGAAAAGAGTCTGAAGCAAAAAAACGAAAATCAGAAAAAGAAGAAAAAACAGAAATAAAGAAAACCATTGAAGTGATATTCTTAATAGTTCTGTTGGTTGTGCGTTTATCGATTCAATAGTCCGGGAAGCTCGTTTTGTGCGGTCCTGCGCTGACGAGAATACGCTTTGATGTACTTTCAGTTTCAGTCAAGTATCCGCGCCAGTGCTTCCTGATCTATACAGTATCGATATGTATGCATAATCTACTTTTGTACGCGAAATGCGTTGTTTTGAACTATAACCTTGAGCTTTTACGAACGGTTGCTACTATGCTTATTTTTTGCATTTTCTGTAAAACAGCAAGTCATTTATTTTGCATCTGGATCCGCTTTATAAACATTATACGATCCGCTTTTAAAGAATACACTAATAAAGCGGTATATTTTTGTAACATGTTACAGACTCGAAAAATATTATTTTTAGACTCGGCTGAAAAGATAACCCTTTCGTTTAACCAAACATGATTGCGATGGCGCGCTGGGCAATATTGCTGTGTGCGGTATTCATAGCGGAATGATGTTGTACAGCATGAACGCATATATACTTTCGGAGTTAAAAAATGGCAGTAAATGATTCTATTACAATTAAAGATTTCGGAGATGTACCCGACTTTCTTTCAGAACCTGGTATCGACCTTTTCAAAAAGATGGAAGAGGCAATTGCGCCACACAATAAAAAAAGCGCGGATGGGGAAGAATCTGAAGGATTGCCTTCAGATGCAACTGATAATATAATATGGTCATATTTAAGAGATATAGGACATATACCAGTCTTCACATCCTACGAAGAACGCCAGATTAAAGAAGAGATTGAAGATACCGAAAGAAAGGCGTGGAACGCTTTGTTTGAGCTGCCACAGGCATTGAACGAGCTTTCAGCAATAGGCCAACAATTGGAGAAAGGAACCAAAAATATACTAGATGTACTCAGCGGCATTAATGAAGTGAACTATACGAAAAAAGATGGGAGGAAATACAGAAAAAAAACCTTATCCCTCATCAATGCCGTAAAGCATCTTCATGAGAAAAAGGAAGATATAAATAAAATGCTGCCGGGAATCGACAAAATAAGCAGGAACAAACTTGCGAAGAGGCTTAAGAGGATCGAGAACAGGAAAGAAAAAATCTTGTGCGATCTCAAACTTAGCAAGAAGATCATAGCTGCTATCATCAAAAAAATTGAGCAGCAATTTGATTTTATCGATGATGAAGAGGCGCGTATCGTGAAAAGAAAATTGGCGGAAGTTATTGAAATTCAAAATAGACTGAAGTTCATCAAAAACAGGCTTGTCCAGGCCAATCTGAGGCTCGTGATCAGCATCGCCAAAAGATATCGTAACCGGGGACTTTCATTTCTTGACCTTGTCCAGGAAGGCAATTTGGGACTCCTAAGGGCTGTTGAAAAATATGATTATCGGAAAGGGTACAAGTTCTCCACATTTGCAACGTGGTGGGTGAAGCAAGGTATATCACGGGCAATAGCGGATTGCGCCCGGACCATCAGGATACCGGTTCATGTGCTTGAAGTGAGAAATAAGATCAACAAGGCTACCGTAGCCCTCTTCCAGGAGTTGGGAGAAGAGCCAAGCCCCGAAGAGATTTCTCGTTTTTCCGGAATATCATCGGGGAAAGTCAAAAAAATTATGACGATTTCCAGTGATACCGTGTCAATAGAAACCCCGATCGGGAATGACACGTCCACGCTCAATGATTTTATCGCGGATTCAGAGGCATCTTCGCCTTTTGCAGAGCTTGTAGGTTCCTCCCTCAGGGAAGAGATAGAAAAAATTTTGTCTACCTTAACTCCGAGGGAAGAGAAAGTTATCAGAATGCGCTACGGCATCGGTAACCAGAACGTTTTTACCCTGGAAGAAGTGGGTGATGTCTTTGGGCTTACCCGGGAACGTATCCGTCAGATTGAACGCAAGGCCCTGAAAAGACTTCAACACCCATCAAGGCGTAAGAGGCTTGAAAGCTTCAAGGAATAAACGCAATGCGATTGCGCTTCGAATAAAAGATTTGCCGCAACAAAAGATAGAACCTGCACTGTTAGCTTGCTGAGTCGCTTTGGAGGCCATGTTATCCTGGGATCAGAAGTCATTGGTGCAGAAATAAAGGGGGAATGGTATGCTCCACACGATAAACGCCCAAAGATCAATAGCGTATTTTTCTATGGAAATAGGATTAAGTGAAAAAATCCGTACATATAGCGGTGGCCTGGGCGTTCTTGCGGGAGACACGATTCGCTCTGCTGCCGATCTCAGGGTACCGATGGTCGCAGTAACCTTACTCCATCGCCAGGGATACTTCCGCCAAATTCTCGGAGCGGATGGGTCACAGCGGGAAGAACCTGTCGAGTGGCCCGTTGAAGACCTTCTGGAAGAGATGCCGGATAGATCATTTGTGGTTATTGAAGGACGTACCGTTTATCTCAGGCCATGGAGTTATAAATTAAAAGGGATTGGCGGTTTTACGGTACCAGTATACTTTCTCGACTCCGACCTCCCGGAAAATTCAAAATGGGACCGCACATTGACCCATTACCTGTACGGCGGCGACAATCATTACCGGCTCTGCCAGGAGGTTATCCTCGGCATTGGTGGTGTCAGAATGCTGCGCAAAATGGGATACGGCAAAATCAGGACGTTTCATATGAACGAGGGACATGCGGCGCTTTTGGCGTTAGCTCTTCTTGATGAGTCTGCAGAAAGAGTGGGCAGATGGATTCTGATCGAAGAGGATCTTGAGACTGTACGGAAACGATGCGTATTTACGACCCACACTCCTGTTCCTGCCGGGCATGACAAATTTCCCTTAGATCTGGTACGGAGAGTGATAGGAGATCGAAAAGATTTTTTTGCCCTAAATGGGGTACTTTATGAGGGAAATGTCCTCAATATGACCTACCTGGCACTTAATCTAAGCCGGTATATCAACGGAGTTGCAAGGAAACACGGAGAGGTATCCCGGATGATGTTTGCAGGGTATTCAATCGAAGCCATCACGAACGGGGTCCATGCGGCCACCTGGATGTCCGAGCCCTTCCAGAAACTTTTAAACCGATACATCCCTTTGTGGAAGCAAGACAACTTCAGCCTTCGCCATGCCCTGAGCATACCGAAGCAGGAAATATGGGACGCACACATGAAGGCTAAAAAACGATTGCTCGACTTTGTCAACATGAAGACCGGAGCCAGGCTTGATGAGAATATATTTACCATCGGATTTGCCCGGCGCGCCGCCGCCTATAAAAGGGGAGACCTTCTGTTTGAGGATATTGATAGGTTGAAAAGGGTATCCGCTGAAGCAGGAAAGATCCAGATAATTTATGCCGGCAAGGCCCACCCCCGTGACCAAGAGGGGAAAAATCTTATCAAGAGGATCTTTCAGGCCAAACAAAACCTCAAGGAGGATATCAATGTCGTGTACCTCGAAGATTATGACATGGCCTTGGGGGCAATGATAACAGCCGGTGTGGATATTTGGCTAAATACGCCTGAATCACCAATGGAGGCATCCGGGACCAGCGGGATGAAGGCTTCACTTAACGGTGTCCCCAGTCTGAGCATACTTGACGGATGGTGGATAGAAGGCCATATCGAAGGATTGACGGGTTGGTCTGTCGGAGACACAAGCGTAGAGAAAGAAGGAGGAAACGACCGGAACGGAGATGCAGCGTCACTCTATGACAAGCTTGAGCACGTTATTATCCCTCTCTTTTACCGCGAGAGGAAACGGTTCATCGAGACAATGCTCTTCTCTATCGCAACCAACGGCTCTTTCTTTAATACCCAAAGGATGATGATGCAATATGTGCTCAATGCCTATTTGACTGATTAGAACCTTTTTGATCAAAAGGGAAACCTGAACGTTCCCCTATCTAGCGCCTCGGCATTGCGTAATACCAAATACTTATCCGGATCAAGGGGGTAATCCCATGTCCCACTTCTGTGAATAATCTTTCCTCCAAAACCGGTTTTGAATCGATACATTCCGTAGAATGGGTGGTGTTTGTCTTTTGTGGGCGACACAGCCCCCATGTCATAGGCGAGGCATCCTTTCTCCCGCGCAAGCAGTATGCCGGCCCATTGTACCGCGTAGGGCCCCATGAGATTACGACGTTGGTTTGAAGACGCCCCGAACAGATACGTCGCCACTTTGCCGGAGATCCCTATGATCGCCCCGGCGAGCGCCTCTTGGTTGTGTTTCGCAATAAGGAAGTAAATTTCTGAAGAATCCGGACTGGACTGAAGCGCAGAGAATAAGGCGGAAAAATATCTGTAACTACACGGGAAGAACTTGTTACGTTCTGCTGTCTGTCGGTAAAGGTCGTAAAACACCGGCAGCATGTCGATAGAAAGGGACACTATTTCTACCCCTCTTCGCTTGGCAAGACGTATATTGTATCGGGTTTTCGATTTCATATCCGACAAAATCTCTGCTTCTGTTCGTGCAAGGTCAATCATTACCGCATCTGCAACGGTTATGTCTATGGCGGCTTTCCGAAGGTTCCAAGACTTTGTGCCAAAATTCATGCGCAGTTCCTGCAGCCTCGGTTCGGGGCGGATTGCCCCACCTTGATACTTCGTAATATCATCGGCGCAGGTTATGTATTGCGATTCCCATGGAAGATCGTACCGGATGAAAGATATCGGCATGTCGAGGTGTTTAACCATTTCCTCCGAAAGTTTCTCCAGAAACAAGCCGTAATGTTCCGGAGGAGGGCCGTATTCCGGACCTTGTTGGATATACGCCCCCGTAATGCCGTGACCGAAGTCTCTTAATAAAACAAGGATGTCTGCTTCTGTATCTAACGAAGCAAAGTCGAAGGCGAATGTTTTCCACCCTAATCTTGATTTTACCTCACTCCAGTATACCGTTTGAAAAAGAATGTCGGTAGGACGAAGAGACCATGTGTCCTTTTGTTGTAAATGTACCTTCACCATTTCCCCTCCTTTACGGATGTTGTTATCAATTGCGGGCCGTTTAGAATATATGCAAAACAAGGTCCACACGTCGCAATTAAAAAGGGAGGGGATCATGTATGATTTCTCCTCGATATGGAACAATACCTCCTTTTTTTGACAATTTGGGGTGTTCACCGCGGGTCTCGACGGAATCATGACAAGAACGGCGTTGCATAATGTAACGGCGCGTTGAATAATGCAACATGCCTTTTGACTGCCCGATGAATCCCCGGACCTTCTTCGCCAAGTTTGCCTCTGATCGTAAGGGAAATTATGGTAATATTTCCGTTCCCTCCCTTTGGCACGGTCTTTGCTTAATAAAAAAATAAGACCTTCTGGAAGTGATTCCTTAAAGCATGAGAAATCCTTGCCTTCCGAATCGTGATGCTTTTCCAGGTCAATCTCGCCGGTCTGTCAAGAACGAAAGGAGAACACCATGAAAAGATACTATTTGTCGGAAGCCATTGATAAATGGGCAACAGCGTTTATCCGTATTTATGAGCGACAAGGAATTGCCGATTTCGAAAAGTATCAGTATAGTATAGCAAAAATTCTTCGTCTGGGACCAAATCCTGAGCAGGAAGAAAAACTGCTTGCATATGTCAAAGATATAACAAATCCAAAGGATGTGCTTTTAGAAGCCCTTGCTGCGATCATGCTTAACAACTCTATAAATAACAACTCTAGAATTCTTGCGGTAAATGCCCTGCGTGTACTTTTACCAATAATAATGCCTAATACCAAACACATAAGAGAGTCTGTTGTGCGGGCGATGGAGGGCATTATCAATTATCCAGAGAAATCGGTATTTTATGACACTGTTAAAGATACGCTGAAATCCATAAACATGGCGATGCAAAAAGATAGTCAGAACCGCGCTTTGTTGTCTAACGTTACGGGAAGCAATTTTAGATAAGTAAAGCTTAGCTTTTCTGATGTCAAAGCCGGATTTTTGAACTGAATGAGCAATGGATTAGTAAAACATTATCTTATGAAAGGGGGCCTTATGAGTGATTCAGCGAGCAGCCATGGCCGTAAACGCAAGTCGCGAAAATTGAAACAAAGCGAGATCGACGACCCTGGATCGCGACGCTTAAGCCTTGCGGCCGGTAATGTGAACGGTCGGTACTCCAACCAGGTATAGCCACTGTTTCATCTCCGGTCGTGTCGCCCATGCGTTGTGACCGTAACGGAGGTGACTGTGAGAACCAAGAATGCATTCATCGTCCCGGAACTGCGCGATCTTCTCGCAGTCGGGGATGCTAAAATACTCCATAATCTTTACAAGGCAGCACACCCCGCTGCCATTGCAGAATTGATTTCAACCCTTTCCGGGAAAGAGGCTTGGGCTATTCTACAATACGCCGATCCACTTCTTCGCGCCGAGATTTACAGTCATTTGGACAAAAATATCCAGGCAGAAATCATCAAAGCGCTCCGACGTGAAGATATCGCCCGCCTGTTGGCTGACATGGCTCCTGATGACCGGGCCGACCTGTTCAAACAGTTGTCTGAAGATGTGCGCGAGGGTATTCTGCCGGCTTTGGCGCAGGCTGAGCGAGAAGATATTAGGCGCCTTGCCTCCTACAAAGAGGGTACAGTCGGCGCCGCCATGACCTCGGACTACGCCACGCTTTCGCCGCAAATGAACGCATCGCAGGCATTGGAACGACTTCGACAAATAGCGCCGAACAGAGAAACCATCTATTACGCCTACGTGTTGGACGATGACCGAAAGCTCCTCGGATTCGTGTCGCTTAAAGACCTCATTGTGGCTTCCCGCAAGGACCGGGTCAGAGACATTATGCACCATGAGATCATCTCGGTCAAAGTTGAGGATGATCAGGAAAATGCGGCACAGAAAATTCAGAAGTACGACCTGATTGCCTTACCGGTGCTCAACGATGATGATGCTTTGGTAGGAATCATCACTTACGATGATGCTATCGACATTATAACCCAGGAACACACTGAAGACATGGAAAAATTTATGGCCATATCAGGCAGTCACGAGCCGGGCGCATACCTGAAGACCTCATCATGGGTACATTTCAAGAACAGGGTATATTGGATCGTCAGCCTCGCCGCTTTCGGTTCGTTGTCAGGCATGATCATTCACAGTTTCGAGGCCACGCTTATGCAAATACTTATTTTAGCCCTCTACATGCCCATGATTACTGACGCCGGCGGCAACACAGGCAGCCAGACGGCCACGTCAGGGCCTTGATCCTGCGCGAGATCTCTTCAGCGGACCTATTCAGGGTTCTGTCCAAGGAAATCAAGATCGCCGCTCTGTTGGCCGTAGTTTTGAGTATACTCTCCTGGGGCAAGATATTTTTCCTGTCTCGGGGGTCGGAGATACCTACGGGTTTTTCACTCGCCAAGATCAGCTTGGCCATAGCCGTCGCGCTTGGCCTGCAAGTGGTGAGTGCAACCGTGATAGGCGCTTTGTTACCCTTGAGTGCGGCAAAAATGAAATGGGATCCTGCGGTGGTGGCAAGCCCTGCCCTTACAACAATCGTGGATATAACCGGACTGCTGATCTATTTCACTACTGTCAGGTTATTTCTTGGTATATAGTTATAAACAGTGATTTACAGCAGACGTATCAATGCCTTGCAACTGAACTATGAATGATCTTATCATGTGCTCTTTTCAACTTTTTTGGCACATATTTTGCTATAATTAATAGGAAAAAGTTAATGTTGCACATTTCGACCCAAGAATGTCAGGATTTATTTTTGATAGAATCAGGTATTTCCTCAGAATTCACAAAGCTGGGTCGGCGGGATCCATTATGAATTTTAATTTTGATAAGTTCAGGACAAAGCTCATCGCCATATTCGTCCTTATATCGTCAATCCCTCTTATTATTTTCGCTGCCGTAATATACAAGAAGGAATCTCAATTGGTACGAAATAAGGCATTGTCTCATCTCGACACCATTATCGCGCAGAATGTTTTGATGATAGAAGGCTTCAGGTCCGAACGCATACGTGACCTCAATCTTTTGGCTGCCACTATGCGAGACCTCGGCAGTGAAACCGCGTTAAATCATTTTAGGCTTATGCAGAGAGAGTACAAACTCTATAAGCATTTCTTCGTGATCAGTGCAGAGGGATCTGTCCTTTTTGAAACAGGCAACCTTAAGATTTTGAGGAAAAATTTGCTCGATCAGGAATGGTTCAAGTCTTCAAAAAAAGGAATACCCTTTATGGGTGTCATAAATCTGTCTGAACTCAAAAAACATGACCTCCTTGTAACGGTACCGTTAGCATCCCTCAACGGGAGGGGCATGGCGTTGCTCGGTGCAACGATTGATTTTCAAGGCATCGAGCATGTCATGAAAGACACAAGCATTGGCAGTACGGGTGAAGTCTACCTTATCAACAAAGACGGCGTTTTCCTTACCACCACCAGAGCAGGTGAAGGCCGTGCCGGAGATAGCATGGCCCCTGAAATATTCACGCACTATTTCACGCCTGCCGGTTCCGATGAACATGTTGATTACAGGGGTAAAAAGGTTGTGCGGGTTTACAAAAAGATCCCCGGTCTTGACTGGTTTATTATTGGGGAACAGGATTCCGAAGAAATCTTCAGCGATATCGAGACTCTTCGTAAAATATTTATCGGCTTCGTGCTCCTCCTCATCGCGCTTATCATTCTGACTGGGTACATCATATCAAAAAGAATCGCCAACCTCCTAAAGTCTGCCTACCATCAAAATAAGGAACTAGAAATACAATTAATACAAAAAGACAAACTTGCCTCTATGGGACTTTTAACCGCCGGAATCGCTCACGAACTGAATACGCCTTTTGCCAGCGCCCTACTTTACACCCAGATGCTGAAAGAGGACATGAAGAACTCTTCACCTTCTTATACAGAGAAACTAAGCTTTATAGAAGAAGAAATAAAGAGGGGCAGCAGAATAATACGAAGCCTCCTTGATTTCTCTAAACAATCCCAGACCGATTCTTTCATAACCGATGTTAACGAGGTTCTCTATAAGCTTTTAAACATCTCTGAAAGATTCTGTTTTGACAGGAAAATCAACGTCAAACAGTCTTTAGAAGAAGGCATCCCTCTGGTTAAAGGCAATGCCAGCATTCTCTATCAGGTGTTTATGAATATTATTACAAACGCGGTAGAGGCCATGGATAACGGCGGGACCTTAACAGTTGTCACACGATACATACAGGCCCTGCAAAAAGTCACTGTCGAAATCCAGGATACCGGGCCGGGTATACCCGAAGAGTACCTTGGCGACATATTCGATCCTTTTTTTACCACAAAATCATTGGCTGAAGGCACAGGATTGGGGCTGGCGATCAGTTATTCGATGGTGAGAAAGATGGGCGGGAATATAAGGGTAACAAGTTTTTGTCAGAAAAAGAACGATAGCCCATCATTGCCCACAGGTACAACTTTTACCATTGAACTTGTTGTACAGAAAAACGGTTACGAAAATAATAGAGAATAGAGGAGGATAAAGCAAGTGAAGCAAACACAAATCCTCATAGTGGAAGATGATGTGAAGATGAGAACAGCCTTGAGGGAAATCATGTTCAAGGAAGGGTACTCTGTGGAGACAGTGGAGACGGGGGAGGCGGCTCTCGCAAAAATTGGTACAACAAATTATGATCTTGTGATTACCGACCTCAAGCTTCCAGGCATCGATGGGATGGATATACTAAAAGCAATTAGAAAGTCAAGGCCTGAAATCAGCACCATCATGATAACGGCTTATGCGACAGTTGATACAGCGGTTGAAGCTATGAAGGAAGGAGCCGAAGACTATATTGCAAAGCCGTTCAATCTCGACGAAATAAGAATAATCGTAAAAAAAGTGCTCGAAAGAAAAGCCCTTGTCGATGATAACAAGCTCTTGCGAAGTCAACTAAAGAAAAAATACAGCTATGAAAACGTGGTAGGTAACAGCGAAGGCATGATCGATGTTTATAAGACTATAGATAGAGTCAAAGACTCAAAGGCAACCGTTCTTATCTTAGGAGAGACCGGTACCGGCAAGGAGCTTGTGGCAAGGGCCATTCACTATAATAGTATTCGCTCAGAGAAACCTTTTCTCCCTGTCAATTGCGCGGCCTTGGCTGAATCTCTTCTGGAAAGCGAGCTTTTTGGCTACGTGAAAGGCGCTTTCACCGGCGCCGCAAGGGATAAGCAGGGCGTCTTCGAAGTGGCTGATGGAGGCACAGTATTTCTTGATGAGATCGGGGACATAAGTGCTCGTCTCCAACAAGTTTTGCTCCGAGTGCTCGAAAATGGCGAGATACAGCCGGTAGGTGCAACAACCAGAAAAAAAGTTGACGTCAGGATTGTTGCGGCAACAAACAAAAACCTTGAAGAAATGATAAAAGCAGGTTCATTCAGAGAGGACCTGTATTACCGCCTGAATGTAATAACCCTGAGATTGCCCCCGCTCAGAGAGAGAAGAGAGGATATCGCGACTTTGGCAGGCCATTTTCTCCGGAAGTATTGCACAAATAACGAAAAGGCAATAACGGGATTATCAAAAGAGGTGCTCCGCCTGCTCGAGCAATATGCCTGGCCGGGGAACGTGCGAGAACTCGAAAACGTGATAGAACGGGCTACACTTCTCGAAACAACAAGCGAGATCACACAGGAAAGCTTGCCTGAGCCTATACGAACAGCTATCGACAAAGGCCTCTTGGCCCATGATGAAGACCTGCAGACATTAGAGGAAATGGGACGGGCCTATATCATTAAGATCCTTGGAAAGGTAAACGGCAACAAGGCAAGGGCCTCGGAAATCCTGGGCATCAATCGCACCTCCCTCTGGAGGATGATACAGAGGTTCAAGATTTCTGAATAAGTTAACATCTTTGACATCGGAAATTGCCTGTTACGATGCACAAAGCAACGCATAGTTGCATAAAGTAACACAGCTGTAAGTGTTTTTCAGCATTTGCGGTTCTGATAAATTTGCTTCATAAATTCAACAATGTTAACCCAAAAAATGCAATTGCAATAGACATACCTACGTTATAAAGCCCATCAAGGCTTTTCCTCACTTCTTATCAGAACGACCATTGTTGGTGCGGTTTCTTGGCCCACCTCCGGTTTGGTTGCCT
>JAQTNJ010000036.1 GCA_028713955.1 Syntrophorhabdaceae bacterium | reverse complement strand
GACGGGCAGGAGACCCGCCCGCCCTCATAGCGGACAGCACAAAGCTGAAACGCATGACAGGCTGGGAACCGGGGCACGATGACCTGAAGCATATCATAAAAACAGCCTGGGAATGGGAAAAGAAACTCCCGTGAATCTGCTCCAAAAGATCAGATCCGGAAGGGCCAATATCGGTATTATCGGTCTTGGTTATGTAGGACTTCCTCTTGCCATCGAGTTCTGCAAGGCAGGATTCCCGGTCACCGGTTTTGATGTTGATCCCAAAAAGGTCGCGTCGCTCAAAAAGGGAAAGTCGTACATAAAACATATCGACATCTCACCGATAGCCCATAGCTCATCGTTCATAGCTCGTAGTACTAAATTAAAATCTCAGGAAAACAATGTTGCTTCACGCACGAGGAAGTCGCTCTCGGTTCTCCGCTCTCCGCTCTCAGCTCATTTCACCGCATCTACAGATTTCAGCCTCTTAAAAAACATGGACTGCATCCTCATCTGCGTGCCGACACCGCTTACCAGGAACCGTGAGCCCGACATGACCTATGTCTTCAACACAACACAGACAGTTGCCCGGTATCTCACAAAAGGACAGCTCATCATCCTCGAATCAACGACATACCCCGGAACGACTGACGGGGATATGAGGGCGATCCTCGAAGAGAAGGGGCTTAAGGCCGGGAAAGACTTCCACCTCGTGTTCTCGCCTGAACGGGAGGACCCGAACAACAGGGACTTTACCCTCAAGACAACGCCGAAGATCGTCGGAGGATACACGAAGCAATGCCTCGCCTGCGCGCAGGCGCTCTATGACACGATCGTCAGCACAACGGTCCCCGTCTCTTCCACGCGAGTGGCCGAATCGGCAAAGCTCCTTGAGAACATCTACCGGGCGGTCAACATTGCACTTGTTAACGAGCTGAAGGTCGCCCTTGATACCATGGACATCGATATCTGGGAGGTCATCGAGGCGGCGAAGACGAAGCCTTTCGGATTTCAGCCATTCTATCCCGGCCCCGGGCTGGGAGGCCACTGCATCCCCATAGATCCATTCTACCTCACGTGGAAGGCGCGGGAATACGATGTGGCGACGCGCTTCATCGAGCTTGCCGGCGAGATCAATACCACCATGCCCGACTATGTCGTCTCCAGGGTGCTCAAGGCGCTCAACGACTCCGGCAAACCGATAAAGAGAGCGAAGATACTCATACTCGGTCTTGCCTACAAGGCAAATATCGATGACGACCGGGAATCGCCCTCCTACCGCCTTATGGAGAAACTCGAGAGACTGGGCGCACAGGTTGCCTACAACGACCCCCATATCCCTGTCATCGGGAAGACCCGCAGGTTCCCGCAATTCGCCGGGCGCAGGTCGGTCCCTGTACAGGGCGGCTACGACCTGATCCTTATCGCCACCGCACATGATGAATACACAACCATCGACTTCAGGTCTTTTGACATTCCGGTGGTCGATACGCGGCATATCGTGCGGAAGAAGTTCAAACTCCTGTACCGGGCGTGACAGACAGCAGAGGGCATGGAGCAAAGAGCAGAGGACGAAGGATGGAGGCGAGACGCAGCCGCACAACAATGTGGATGCCCATGTTTCAATTATACAGGGGTTTGACAGGTAGATGGAAAACCATTACAATGAAGAAGAGCGAGAGTGGCGGAAATGGCAGACGCACTGGACTTAGGACTCTCCAAAGACAATTTTTAACGAAATAGCTTCTGGCTTGGATTCCAGTAAGAATAAAGACAAAATAAACATTCCGTCCTTTCCGATATTTTCTATCCGTTCAGGTGTTTTTGGAAGACTTCTGCTACAATTTTATTACACTGTAAAAGACTTTTTGAAAACGAGCATTGACAGATTTTACTTGTGCTTTAAGGGTACAGATGGGTATCATTGGTATATGCAGGGAGAAGCGGATAAGGTAAAGGGCAGAGCCAAAGAACAAGCCTTTTTGAATTACATAGGATGAGGGCTGAAGCATGGCAAAGCGAGACCCCGAGAAGACCGCTCGCAATAACGTTATAGATGAACTTTCAGACGAACTTTTGGCCTTGTTGCCTGATGTACTAGCTGAAACGGGAATTTCTTCGGTTCACTCCTTGCACGGTATCTACGGCGGCAAGTTCGCGAAGTATATCGACATAGCGAACGAAGTGATCCTCTCCCCTGACCACTTTATTGCGTTATACTTGGAGGGCTTTGTCCGAGAGGCAGAAGCCGGTTTTCCGGGCAGCAGTGATGCGCGGAATCTCGAATTGCTTCGCAATTCTCGGCGGCTTCAAGAGTATCTCTTCATTTTTCTCAAAAGGACTTATTTGAGGAACCTGGAAGCACTGTCCAAAAAACGTCCCAAGGTTGAGGAGGCCGCTATATGGATTGGACAGAATAATGCCGATTACGGGTTACTCATAACACCCCGCTTTAACCGTCGATTACACCAATGGGAAAATGACAAAAGTGAAATCAGACATTTCACCCCACTTTATTGGTCGATCGGCCACGTGTTGGAGAGTGGACTAGTTATCCCGGGACGTAATGAACGTATTTGGTTTCAAACTCCTGAGGAATATCTGAATTTTTTTCAAAACGTTATTGTCAGAAATAGTGGGTCCAAGAATGAATACAAACTTGCAACCATTTATAAGGACTGGGCACTCTCGACACGAGAGCCGACCCGCGTTCCGTTACTCATACCCGAGTTGCGTTATGAGGGCCTACTTGCTTCACATAAGTATCGATTGGATTTCACAATTATTGATCCATATGAACTTACGAAGATTGGTTTCGAAATGTCTCCTTGGTCCACCCACGGCTACCTTTCGAAGATAAAAGGTCTTACGCAAATGGAAATCAATAGAATGGCCCGGGACAACTTTGAACGTGAAATGAGGAAGCACAAGGAATTCTTCAGGAAGCACGGTGTTTTTGTCCTTATTTATACTGATTCGGACTTAAAAAATCTACCTCAGATCTTTTCCGATATGAGACGTTACTTAGAGCCGAAAAGCCGCCCAGTACAGCTACGGTTTCAAATCGTCAGTGACATCTTAGGAGGGCAATATCGATAGCCGAACGACTTTGATCATGCCTAATACAAGGCGTGGCCTAGAGACCGGAAATGCAATCGAGATGTGGAGGTAGTACTTATGGGACTAGATTTTAGGCAGACGTGGCTATGGCGCCATTCATTCATGAATCCCCGTTCGGATGCCACGACTGAGGAACAAAAATATTTTCAAGATCAATATCTGTCGATGCGCGACAAGGTAGCTCAACTTGTTTCACGTATTGCCGCTGATATGCCTGGAATGACGGTTCACGACCTCACACATCTTGATGCTTTGTGGGATACCGCTTCCTTGATTGCAGAGGGAGCCGTCAACGTGAATCCGGCTGAGGCATTTGTCTTTGGGGCGAGCATCTTGCTACATGATTCAGGGATGAGCTTAGCGGCATACCCTGGCGGAATAAGCGAAGTAAGAAAAACCATCGCGTGGAAGGATTCAGTTGCGCGCTATGCACTTTCTTGCAGTGAAAACGAAGTTGGTAGTTTCGATGTCGAGAACGTTCCGGAACCGATCATAAAAATTGTGCTTCCTGAAGTGTTGCGTCGATTACACGCTCAACAGGCGGAAGTCCTAGCCGAGCAAAAATGGAAGGCCGCAAACGGCGAAGATTTGTTTTTGATTGATGATGCAGATGTACGCTTCTTCTACGGAGCCACGATCGGGCAGATCGCTCACAGCCACTGGTGGCCCGTCCAGCGTCTTGAAGAGTTAGCGCAGGACCTAGGGGGGCTTGCGCCGCATACTCGAAACACAATCGATCGAGTCAAACTAGCATGTCTGCTACGTGTGGCAGACGCATTGCATCTGGATCAACGTCGAGCGCCACGATTTCTCAGGGCAATTACGAACCCCGCAAAGCATTCAGCGTTGCATTGGTCATTCCAAGAAAGGCTTGCTCGACCGCATGTGGAACTTGACTCTGTGGTTTTTACGACTGGCCAACCATTTGGGCGATCGGAGGCGGAAGCTTGGTGGCTTGCCTACGATACACTCAGTGCAGTGGATCAGGAACTGCGTGACGTTGACCTTCTGTTGCAAAGTTGCGGGCGGGAGTTGCTCAAGGCACGGCGAGTAAAGGGAATTGGTTCGCCTGAGGCTTTGGCGAAAACAGTTCAGACTAGAGACTGGCGCCCCGTAGACGCAAGACTACGAGCTTCAGACATAGCTATAATTGTCGAGAATCTAGGTGGTTCCAAACTCTATGGAGATGATCCCACCATTGCCTTACGTGAACTAATCCAAAATGCGGCCGATGCGGTTCAGGCACGAAGGAGGTTTGAGCGTAGACCGGACACTTGGGGTCAGATAAAGGTTTCCCTTGACATGCGTGAAGATGGTCATTGGCTAGTCGTCGAAGATACAGGCATTGGCATGTCGGAACAGGTCCTAACGGGGCCCCTTATCGATTTTGGAGTATCATTTTGGCGCTCCCCCCTTGCAATGGAAGAATTTCCGGGCTTAATTGCCTCGGGAATGAAAGCAATTGGTCGATTTGGAATCGGATTTTTTTCAGTTTTCATGCTGGGACAAGTGGTCCGCGTGACATCTCGTCGTTGCGACAAAGGATATGAGACAGCGCGATCTCTGGAGTTTCGCGATGGGACAAGTAGTCGGCCGATTTTATGGCCGGCACCGCAAACAGAAATACCAGTCGATGGTGGAACAAAAGTCGAGATACGACTATCAAAGGACCCACGTGGAGCGGGTGGACTCCTATCGACCGGCGGACATTCCAAAAGCGCTCTGCGTCTGGCACGTTTGGTCGCTGCTGTGGCACCGAATCTTGATGTCGCAATATCGACAAGCGAGGGAGGAACACTCGAGACCGTTATTCAGCCTAAAGATTGGCTTATAATCCCAGATGCGGCACTTCTGTGTCGTCTTAATCCGGCGCTTAAAATGGAGGAGGGTGGACAAGCAGTACGCGCGATGATGAGGCCCATCCCAGGTAGATCGAAGGAGTTGTACGGTCGTGCTTTCATAAGACCTGAGCGATGGTTTTATGAAAGTAATGGTGGGTGGGTAACAATCTCAGGTCTCCGCTCACAGAGGCTTGCTAATGTTCAGGGCGTCCTTATGGGTGAAGCCGTGACCGCAGCGCGCGACGTAGCTAGACCTCTCGTGACCAAGGATGCACTCGCCGAATGGGCGACTGAGCAGGCGCATTTGATTGCAGAAGGAATAGCCGATGAGGAGCAGCAGGCGCGCTCAGCAGAAGTCATACTTGAATGCGGTGGTGACATTGGGAATCTCGCCATCGTTAAATGGCATGGCGAATGGTTTAATAGTGACAAATTCCTTGCTCGCCTCCAGGGCGTTGATGAACTACTAATTAGTTTCGATGGCGACTTTTTTTATGATGAGGATCAAGACGAAGTCCACCCACGTGAATTTAAACAGAACTTTGTGTTGAATGATAACGTGGCAATTGTATTAAAACACGATGGAACAATCATACGATCTAGGACCATGCCATGGCCGCGATCGCTGACAGGATTGACTCTTACAAGCGAATCGAACATCGCTGCCAGAATACGAGAAATCATTATGCGCGCTTGGGGCGATGATTTCGAACGCGACATCGATACCAGAGTAGTTGGTAGCGTTGATGTGACGGATATTGAGAGAAGCATCTTTGTGTTCAAAAGGTCTTTACCTGGGGACTAGGATGCTTGATATTCAGGAGAGGCCCTGCGTGCACTCAGATTAGGAGGAATATATAACATATGAGCCGAAATCGTGAGTTTCTCCGGCAGCTTAGTTCGGCACGAGCTCGATTTTACCCTGCCGATTTTCATGTTCATGGCCCAGCGTCAGCAGACTTGCGAAATGCATCTCGTTTTAGTCAGCTGTCTAGGGAAGTCCAAAACATTCTCAACTCGATCCCCGCTAATATTACCAAAAACCCGGCGGATTATGAGGCAAAGGTGATATCCCGTTATCCTCCGTCCGAATTCTACAAATCGCTCCTGGCCCGACGTGACGCCATTCTGTCTGAGATGGACACTGAAGATGGAGGCAATTGGGCGATAGTAGCTCTCACGGATCACAACGTATGCAAATACTCATGCGAACTTGCCTCACAAGCTTGGGATAAGCTTAAGGAGCATTGCCTTATTGTTATGCCTGGCATTGAACTCACTGTAAACTATCCTGTCCCGCCAAATAGTTTAGCAAGTGCCCATCTCTTGTGCATTTTCTCTGCTAAGACAAGCGATTCTGATATCCGGATGGCCGTCACCTATGCGGCCGAGGACAACTGGGAATTTGGCCAATCCCTAACACTGAAATGTCTTCCGACATTTGTTCAGAAAATAAGACATCATAAAGACTATCCGGCCATTTGCATTGCGGCGCACATTGGGTCTAGCAGCGGCGTGCAGAGTGAAACAAGAAATGCGATATTGTCCCGTCTTGATGCAGCCATCAGCAGGACTAGAGGGGAACTTAGTAGTGGCGATACCCCTGATGTAGATGGCCTTCATGAACGATTGGCTCAATTAGAAGGTGAGCGCGACTCTGAGGAAATTGCCTTAGAGGCCCTAGACCTCGTAGGACGCTGTGGATTTGATGCCCTACAAGTGAAAGGCAGAACAGACGAGATTCACTACAGGCTGCTCCATCGTTTCAAAGGAGAAATGGGACGGGCCGTTCCAATCGTTTGCTCGGATGCGCACCGCCAAGAAGACGTTTTTGCAACCGAAAGCGGGATACCTCACCTGAAATTATCTTCACTATCAAGCGGGATGGATTCCAAGCAGGTGTTTAATGCGATAGCAAGGGCTTTACGCCTTGGCGAGACCCGTTTCAGCTTTGTGCCCCCCTCTGCCCCTTTCTATTGGATTAGTGGAATAGAAATATATCGAGACGCTCCACAGGCCGCCCAGTTTTGGCCTTTTGGAGTTGATGCCGATTCAAAGTCAAAACCATTTGTTCTTCCATTGTCGCGCAACTTGAATTGCTTCATAGGGGGGCGTGGCTCAGGCAAAAGTGCTGCGCTCGAAGCCATAGCATTTCTTTGTAAGGAATCAGATTTCAATGGTTTCAGCGATAAGAACAAACAGGAGATGGAAGAGCACTATGAATACTATAGCCGAGCGCAGGCAACACTATCAGGGTGCAATCTAAAGGCATGCTGGCAATACGTCGATCGTGAACAAGCAAAGAGCCTTCCTAAGAATGCTTTGTTCGCCTCGCGGTACTTTGATCCCACCCATCATCATCCAGCAGTAACCTACTTCTCTGCTGAGGATTCTGAGCTTGTACCTGAGCAGATACCGGAACACCACATCCAGTACTACAGGCTTGGTGAGATAGAAAAGCAGGCAGGCCCTAGCCAGCTTAGAGTTCTTTTCGACCAAATATGCGGTAAACAAATTGGGGTGCACGAAGCTCTTATTTCTAGGTTGCTTGTAAGGCTAAGGGAACAACGCGCTGAGATGGTAGGCGTTAGCAAAAAGATTGCGGAATTGACGCAAATCGGTTCGTCTCTCCGTCAATACGCATTACGCAAACGTTTGTATGATGAAGTAAATACGACCGAGGTCAGAGAGGCTTATGAACAAGTGGATCAAGTCACGGCAACCGAGAGCCACGTAGACAATGCAACTAAAGAATGGGCCACTATACACGGTGGCATATCTCTTGATGGTTTTGCTAAAGACGTGACGGATTTTTTTGACAATGCGAACAAGACATCTGTGGATGGTCAAGGTCTGCCAAAACCCTTCCACGAAAAACTTGCCGCACTGAGTTCTGCCAAACCTTCGGATTCTCAAGGTGCCCCGACTTTATGCAAACGTGTTTCTGATGCTATCGCGTCGCTTAGTACAAAACTCAACTCGGTCGGAGAGGCACTTACAGATGCGAAAACTGACATTGTCGATCATGTTAAAACCGCTCGTGATGCCCTGGCGGGGAGGGGTCTGCCCACTGGGAGCAAGGACCGAGAGGCAAAGAAAGCTGCATTTGAGGAGGCCCAACAAGCTCTTGAGTCTTATCGGGGACTTCTTATAGAGTGGGATACTATGAATAACAAACGTAAAAAACTGGTGGAATTACTTCAGAATGAATGCCAGAGCAAAACGGCACTGCGCCAGCAGACGGCGACTAAGATAACTGATCAGCTCAGACGTGATCTTGACCCATCCGTACTAATAATTCAAGCTGACGCCCAAGGTCAGACCGATAGGAGCCGCTTTATAAATTGGCTTGAATCGCGGTTCTCATCTCAGGATTTCAAACACCGAAGAAATCGCGTTATGGCTTTGGTATCGCAAGGCCTGACCCCGGCGAAACTGCGAGATCTTTTTCTTAATGAAGGAGGACAGACGGTAGACCTGCTACAGGTAGAGGCCGACACGGCTGAGTCGGGTGCTATCAGCAGCACAGTTGCACAGAGCCTCTTCGAGAGATGTGTTGGGCGATGCAAAGTTGAGCCTGAAGACCACAAAAACAACTCTGACCAAAAATTCTGGGAATCCCTTCCTATCGAGATAAGAGATGGTCTTTTCACCTTCCCTGCTGCCGAAAAGAACCCAGACGCGCTGAAAATTGATGACATACTTCAACTTGATGAGATCACATTTGATGATGAGCCAGTCATTATGCTTAACGACAGGCCGAAAGACGATAGAAGTAAGCCTCGCCGAATAGAGGAAGTATCGCGAGGACAGCGTTGCAGTGCTATTTTACCAATTCTGCTACTCACAGGCACGTCTCCGCTCCTTATCGACCAACCCGAAGACAACATGGATAATCGTCTGATTCGCCAAGTCATTACTAATATCTTGTCAAGTATAAAACTTCGGCGTCAAGTGATCTTCGCGACACATAACCCGAACCTCCCGGTTCTAGGTGACGTAGAACAGGCGGTAATTTTGCAGGGCGTCGGTGAAAAAGAGTGTGAAATTAGAGCTGTGGGAGATCTTGATAAAAGGGATGTGGTTCATCATCTGACTGAGGTAATGGAAGGGGGTAGGGAGGCATTCCAATACAGACAAACGATCTATCAAGTCCATTGGCCAGGCGTTATTTCGACGACCCAAAGTCTGAAGGGGACTTCCTCGGGGTGAGGAAGATTCCGAATAAGAATATTCATAGACCTTTCTAATGATTGGAAGAGATCGCAAAACGGGAGTGTCGAAGAAAAAGAAAAAAGCGGTCCTCGAAGGGTCCTCGGGGACATCCTATGCTCCTCATTTTCCGTTTTCATGAGACCACACCTCACGTTACTGTAAATGCAGGAATCAACAAAGCTGTAGTAAATATAATCTCTGGCGCTGCCTTTGTTATTTCTGGACTACCTCCCTTTCGCGAATGTCTTTGTAGATCTCTCTCGCGAGAATCGGGAAAACGGTTTTCTGGAAATCATCGTCGTCCATATATTTCGTGACGATCTGGTCATTTTCCGCCATACGTTGCATCATGAGTGATTCGATGATCTTGCGGATGCCAAGCTGAAATTTTTCCAGTGAATTGGTTTTTGCCGTCTGTATCACACGTTCATCCTGGCTGGCCTTTTCCTTAATCTGTTCAAAGAATAACCTGTCTTCTTCCTTGAAATCGGTCCCGAAGCGGTCATTGAGGGCCTGGATGATTTCGGAGAGTGGCTTTTCTTCGTCCTTGGCCCTTCCCGTTCCCACGGCAGTGGGGCTTTTCACTCCATAGGTCGCGTCGTCTTCCACCACAATGGAGCCGGACATTGCCTTTTCGATCCTGTAATATTCAAGAACCACTTCCTTTTCAGGGTGTGGATTCACCCTATCGTCACCCGCGTCCAGATGAGGGATTAAAAAGCGACCAAAGCTGTAGAGCATTTCAAGCTCTCTATCTGAATAAGGTATAATCTGGCTGATGAATGAATAAAACCTTACGTATGCCGTAATCTTCTCATAAAAACCCTCTTTTTGCTCATCATCAAGGCCCCTGTAACGGTCTACTGCGGGCTGAATATATTTCTGCATCCGTGCGTGGTCTGAAGGATTTTGCTTATATAAGGGAAGATAAAATATCTGAGCGAATGCCTCCACTTCCGACCAGTAATATACCTGGAAGCCATCCAATTCATGCTTGAGGACTTCGAGATGGCCTGGATCGGAAGCCTCCTGGAGCGTTGTAACGTCGTAATAGGGTTTGAAGGCTTCGTAAATCCCCTCCGTTTCGTTGACAAAATCGAGAACAAAGGGGGGCTCTTTGCCTCCATACGTCCGGTTGAGCCGCGAGAGGGTCTGAACGGCCTGTACGCCGTCAAGCCGCTTATCGACGTACATAGCGCATAAAAGCGGCTGGTCGAATCCTGTCTGATATTTGTTTGCCACCAAGAGGATTTGATAATCGGACGTATCGAACTTGTCCGGCAGTTGGGATTCGGAGATGTTTTTCCCTGTCACTACGTCTATGTTCATGCCCGGTTCGGTGTATTCGATCCCGCTGTCGGGATCTTTCACGGTGCCGCTGAAAGCAACAAGGGGCCGGATGTCCTTGTAGTGGTTTTCGGCAATGTATCTTTGAAAAGACAGCATGTACCGGATGGCTTGAAGGCGCGAACCGGTTACCACCATGGCTTTGGCCATGCCGTTCAGCTTTTGTTTCACGTGCTGCCGGAAATGTTCAACGATGATCTCGGTCTTCTGCTCGATATTGTAAGGATGCAGATGGAGGAACTTTGTGAGCTTCTTCATTGCTTTCTTTTTCGGCATTTTAGGATCAGACTCAGCGGTCTGTAGCAACCTGAAGTACGTCTTATAGGTTGTATAGTTCTTTAGTACATCAAGGATGAAATCTTCTTCAATGGCCTGTCTCATGGAATAGGTATGAATGGCCTCCGGTTTGCCCGAATCGCCCTTTCTCCCAAAGAGCTCAAGCGTTTTACCTTTGGGTGTTGCCGTAAAGGCAAAAAAACTCAGGTTCTTTTGCTTTCCCCGGGACTCCATGATCCGGTTCAGACCGTCTTCCCAATCTATCTCAGTCTCTTCTGCCCCCTGGTCGGTGCCTGCGCCGAGTATCTTCTTAAGTTCCCTGGCCGTTTCCCCTGTCTGACTGGAATGGGCTTCATCAACAATTACTGCGTATGTGCGCTGAGCTATCTTCTCTTCCCATTCCTTCGCCCTGGTAATGGAAACCTCATCGGGATTATCAGGATCTTCAGCCCCGGCAATGTGCAGGAGGCCACGGAGTACGAAAGGAAATTTCTGAAGGGTAGTGATGACGATCTTGGTGCCGTCCACGAGGGCTTCGGCAAGCTGGCGTGAGCTTTCATCAATGGGTTTCACCACACCCTGAGCATGCTCGATCTGATAGATGGCGTCCTGGAGCTGCTTGTCGAGCACTTTTCTGTCGGTGATGACCACAACGCAGTCAAATATCTTCTCATCCGCCTTGGTATGCAGGCTTGACAGGCGATGCGAAAGCCAGGAGATGCTGTTGGTCTTCCCGCTTCCGGCTGAGTGTTGAATCAGGTAGTTCTGGCCGGCAGTCTCTTCGCGTACTATCCGGATGAGCTTACGGACAGCATCGAGCTGGTGATAGCGCGGAAAGATCATGGTCTCTCTGGAGACCTTCTTTCTTCCCCCCATTCCGTCGT
This sequence comes from Syntrophorhabdaceae bacterium, assembly GCA_028713955.1. Taxonomy (NCBI): domain Bacteria; kingdom Pseudomonadati; phylum Thermodesulfobacteriota; class Syntrophorhabdia; order Syntrophorhabdales; family Syntrophorhabdaceae; species Syntrophorhabdaceae bacterium. Next base: position 7,845 of record JAQTNJ010000036.1, on the reverse strand, counting down.
TGACTGTTTGTTCCGATGTCTCAAGAAAGATGAAGCTGCCTGCAATGTCGATAAAGCTTTCGCGCTCCAATATATCTTCCCAGAAATAACCCGTCCTGTGTCCTGAAGGATGCTGAGGATTGCCCTTTCCGCACTGGATCTCTCCCGGGTGACTTCCCCTGTTAAAGGGCAGGAAAAAGGTCTTTTCCCTGTTCAGATGCGTGGCCATATGCACTTCGTCGGGGTCAACGGCAAAATGGACAAGAGCACCCTTTTTGAATCGGAAGAGGGGTTCTCGCGGATCCCGATTTGCCTTGTATTGATGAACTGCATTTTTCCAGTTCTGGCCTGTACCCGGGTTTTTTATCTCTAACGTTGCAACGGGTATCCCGTTCATGGAAAGAACCATGTCCACAGCGCTGTTATCCTGGGAGTGGCATGGCGCCTGCCTTGTTACCGTGAGCCTGTTCTTGCCAAAAAGCTCCAGAGTTTCCTTGTTGAGCCCATGCGCCGGCTTGAAATAACCAAGTTTAAAGGTCTTGCCATAAAACTTAAAGCCATGACGGAGAACATGGAGGGTACCTTTGGTATCCCGTTCCTTGATCAAGCCTTCAATCAGTTTTGCGGAGAGCTCTTCCCCGTGGAGTTTCTCCATTTGTGCCCAGAGTTCACCCTGAGTATCTTTTATAAAGTTGATAACCTCTTCCGCGATAAGTGCCTTGTTTTTGTCCCACAAGAGGTTTGAGCAGGGCTTCCACCCACGGTTTGCAAGGGTTTCTTCGATATAGGCTTCAAAGGCCTTCTCGGTAGTGGCTTTCATGCCGCTTCCCTCACGTCAATCTTTCCGGTAACCGCTGCTGAAATAAGGGCTGTCCTGTATTCCTTGAGTTTTTCGATAGCCTTTTCAACTTTGGCAATTAATGCATCAATTTTCTCCGTTTCTTTGTCGAGGAAATCCGCGATAGCCTGCTGTTCGGGGAGGGGAGGGAGGGCCAACTGTAAATCAGATATCTTGTTTTGATCGAAAATTGCTAAAGTTGCACTCGGCGCAACTTCTCGGATAGTAGTTTCCAACAACTTTAACTGGAATGTTATAAACTCTGTATTGATTAACGTATCTCTGAAGGTGACCCCTGTAATCTGCTGGTTGCATGACGCATTTTCTTTTATTGAACTTACTTTCCCAATAGTTGCGCCGATACAAACAAGCATGACCGTACCAGCGTTAAAAAGTCTTGCAACCCCATCTTCAACAGCACATTCGTTAATAACCTTTACCGGCTCTGACAAGAATATACCTTCCCCGAACGAACTCGGCCCAAACCAAGGAACAGTACCATCATCATAATACTTTTCTTCTGAAGTAGGCGGAGTATTTCCGGTTTGAACGCGGGTTGCAACTCTTCTTATCTTCTTCACCTCCCAATGCCCTGGTACGTCGCCGAGCCATTCCACGCTGGAGGATTTCATCTTCACCGTCGAATCAAGTCCTTTTGTGACTGCGCGGGAGATAAGGGCTATACGCTTTTCTTTGAGTAGTTCTATGAGCCACCGGTTCTTGCCGATGAGCATATCAATCTTTCCTGTCTCACGGTCGAGGAAATCGGCGATAGCTTTCTGTTCGGGGAATGGGGGAAGAGGGATATATTGTTCTTTTATATCTTCTGCATGAACATTCTGATTAACACCGCCATGGATGTTTCTTATAATTGCTTGAACAAATTGCATTGATAAAAAATTATACCTGAGAAATTCTGGATCTGCCTCCTTACTAAATCTGAACCGAATTAAATATGAGGCAAAAACTGTTTTATCTTTTATTCCCCTTATCAAGCCAAAGGTACCTGCACCACCTGTCCGAGCAAATACAAAATCATTATCTTGCAACAAAAAAGGTCTTGCATCTTCCTTGATTTCGACTGAAGGGCAATCAACAAGTGAAACGAACCCGTTACTATCCAAATCTGTAATGCGAAGAAGTTTATAACCTTCATCAACATAAGCCTCGGTTGAGTAGTAGCCCTGCTTATGTCCGAGCAAACATCTTCGAACCTTCTTCACCTTCCAATGCTCCGGCACGTCTCCCAGCCATTCCACACCTGGGGGTTTATATGCAGGATAGGGTTTTCTTTTCATTCGATTGCCGCCTGTCCTTTTGTCCAATCAAGCAGTTTCTGTTTCAGCTCTTCTTTGCTCGGCAGGTATAGCTGATATTCGGAGGCGTGGATATTTGCGTCTTCGGGAAGGGTAATCTCGACGAGGGCGTCATTTTTCTTCCGGCACAGGATGATCCCGATAGTGGGGTTTTCATCGTTACGTCTTACGAATCGATCAAAATAGTTGACATACATCTGCATCTGCCCGAGATTCTGGTGCGACAGCTTGCCGATCTTCAGATCAATGAGCACGTAGCAACGCAGCAGACGGTTATAAAAGACAAGATCTACATAATAGTGCTCTTCATCGAAGGTGAAACGCCTCTGACGTGATTCAAAAAGGAAGCCCTTGCCCAGTTCCAGCAGAAAGTGTTCAATCTTATCAATGATGGCCCTTTCCATGTCAGACTCGGAATAGCGCGTCTGCTCGTCCAGTCCAAGAAATTCCAACACATAAGGGTCCTTCACTATATCTTCAGGTTTAGCGACAACCTGCCCTTGCACGGCAAGGGCCTTGACGCCTTTCTTATCGCGACTTAGCGCCAGTCGCTCATAAAGCCCTGAATCGAACTGTCGTCTGAGTTCCGGCAACGACCAGTTGTTCCGGCCCGATTCGATCTCGTAGAAGCTCCGTTCATCGTGACCGGATATCGTCATCAAAAAGACATAATGGGACCAGCTTAGGGTAAATATGCCCCCGGCAGTTTGGTCAGAAGCCTTCCGGCTTTTTGCGTCTATCCGCAATTGGTCAGAATCCTTCTGACCAATTCGTTCTTGATAGGCGAGGTAAAACTGCCGCATCAATTTTAGGTTTGTAAGAGAAAAACCCTTCCCGAACTCTTTGGTCAGCCTTCCCGATAGTGCCTTTAACAGTTCTTTACCGTATGCTGCCCGTTCTTTGCCGGACTGTTCGTGTTTAACAATTCTTCGGCCTATCTCATAATTCATGAGAACCTGCATTGTATTAATATTTCGGACCGCAGCCTTTCTGGCAGCAAAAATTAAACCCCTGATCTCCTTCAGCAGGCCAGGCAATATTGGTTCTGTAATCAACTTTGCCGGTTTGGGTTTTCCTTTCATTTGTTTACTCCATTGCTCCCGGTCACCTCGGCCAGGAGGTTTACTATCTCTGATTCTAATCCCCGGATATCGGCCTCGATCTCTTCCAGCGCTCTCGGGGGTTCATACTGGTAGAAATGGCGGTTCAAAGGTATCTCATAGCCCACCTTGGTCTTGCTGTGATCAACCCATGCGTCAGGCACATGGGGGAGGACTTCCCGTTTGAAGTAATCATCGATGTTCTCTTTGAGGGGTACATTTTCTGTATCCCGAAGCTCAGGATCAGGTTCAGGGTTACCGTTCTTATCTGTACAGATATCGGCGGTCTCGTCGCGCTCACTTAAGGCGGCAAGGATTGTCTTTATCTCCGGGGCGGAAAGACGCATATCGAGTTTATGATCGAGACGCTTCACGGTTGCAAGAAAATCAGACCGGCTCTTGAAAAGCTGTCCGGCAGTCTCATCTTTTACTATGCGTAGGAACTTCCTGATCGCCCCCTGTCTCTTTTTACCTGCATCTATCTCCTGCTGTTGGATTGCCTTATTTTTCTTAGCGCTCTCAACAAGACCGGTAAATGCCTTTTGCTCTTCAATGCGGAGAATGCGCTCGTCGCTCACCTGGAAGTTAAGGCGCAAAGGGCGTTCGACGGTAATTTTGTTATAACCGAAGTCGGCATTGTCAAAGATTTTGCTCACGACAATAGGCTTATCTGTTTCACCGTTTTCGAGCCTTCTGATCTTTGAGAGAGGGATTGCCTGATTGTGCCGGAATTCACCGTACACCTTCGTTATCAGCTCGATCTGCGCAAACTGGCCTTCCTCTTTGCATCCGATATAGTTTCTTTTATTGCCGAGGCTTTTGCGCATCTTTTCATAGAACTCGCGGGCGTCGATGAGCTGTATCCTGCCCTTCCGCTGTTTTTCTTTCCGGTTGGTCAGTATCCATATGTAGGTGGAAATGCCGGTATTGTAGAAGAGCTGGTCCGGCATGGCAACAACAGCCTCCAGCCAGTCGTTCTCGATGATCCAGCGCCGTATCTCCGATTCTCCGCTTCCGGCGTCGCCGGTAAAAAGAGGCGAACCATTAAAGACAATACCAATGCGGCTTCCGCCCTCCCGGGGTTGGCGCATCTTGGAGATCATATGTTGAAGGAAGAGGAGCGAGCCATCGTTAATACGGGGGAGCCCGGCCCCGAAACGTCCGTCATAACCCAGATCTTCATGTTCATCGTTAATCTTTTTTGCCTGCTGTTTCCATTCCACGCCAAAGGGCGGGTTGGCAAGCATGTAATCGAACCTCTCCTTCGGGAACCCGTCCTTCTCAAAGGTACAGTCCTGTTTGATATTATCGGCTTCTTCTCCCTTGATAAGCATATCCGAACGGCAGACAGCCCAGGCATCGTCGTTCCAATCCTGCCCATACAGGTGAGGCTGTGCCGTTGAATTGAAGGAGCGAATATGGTTCTCAGATACAGAGAGCATTCCGCCTGTCCCACATGCCGGATCATAGACCTTCACCACCACATGGCTCTTACGGAGTTCCCTCATATCCTGGTCAGGGCTGAACAGAAGATTTACCATGAGTTTGATGACCTCGCGCGGTGTGAAGTGCTCTCCGGCCTCCTCGTTCGCCTGCTCTGCCCCTATCCGGATAAGCTCTTCGAAGACATAGCCCATCTGGAGGTTGTCGATCTTTGATGGCGACAGGTCTATCTCGGGGGAGGCAAACTTTTTTATAACCTCGAAAAGCAGGTTCTTTTCGTTCATTTTGTGGACCTGAATCCCGAAGTCGAAGCGTTCAAAGATATGGCGTACGTTGGGTGAGAAGCCGTTGATATAACTGTTCAAGTTTGGGGCAATTTGATTAGGATCATCGAGGAGCTTTTCGAAGGTCAGTTTCGAAAGATTATAGAAAGGGACGCCGGTGATCTCGCGGAGTCTGGCCTGAATGATGTTCTCCGACTTGCCTTTCAGGCCGTTATACACCTTGAGTACTCCTGCCTTTGTGGGGGCAAGGATGCAGTCAAAACGGCGTAGCACCGTCAGTGGGAGGATTACCTTCCGGTACTCATTGCGCTTATACGGTCCCCGGAGTAGATTGCATATGCTCCAGATGAAATTGACCATTTGGTTGTGCGTCTGTACCGTCATTCCCTATCTCCCTGATCGATGATCGATTTATCCTGTAACAATTTGAAGGAACTTTTTATCCGCCCCTTTTTATTAATAAGAACCAACGCGACAACTAATTTTGTAGTAGTGTTCACATTATATAAAAGATCACGAAAAATGTAAGTAATATTTATGATGAGCATCAAGACCTAAGACATACCTTCGCCACGAGACTTGTCCAGAACGGTGTTGACATCTACAAGGTGAAGGAACTACTCGGTCATAAGAGCATTACCATGACGATGCGCTACGCCCACCACTATCCGGAAAGTTTAAGGGATAGTGTAGAGATTATGGACGCCTTCTGCTACAATTCTGTTACAATAGGGGTTAAGGCAATTGACAGATGAACGGAAAACGTAATAAAATCAAGTATGCGAGAGTGGCGGAAATGGCAGACGCACTGGACTTAGGATCCAGCGGGTAACACCGTAGGGGTTCAACTCCCCTCTCTCGCATTACTCCTTTTTTATTCATCGAACTTGCCCGGCAGGTATTCTTCCCGGACCCTTGTTAAACTCCTGAAGATATTCTTTTTCACGTTCTTGTTATGTTTTTTGAGCTCGGCAATGATCCCCTTGATAAGGTGCCGCTTCGATGTCTTGCTGAACGGGCATTCGGAGGTAACGACCGGCAGCTCAAGGACCCCCGCGAGACGGGCAAGCTCATTCTCTTCCACGTAGGCGAGGGGACGTATGATGGCAAGCTCCCCCTCGAACATCTCCTGGTAGGGCTGCATGGTGCCTATCTCGCCCTGGAAGAGGAGGTTGAGGAGCATCGTTTCTATGATATCGTCGAGGTGATGGGCAAAGGCTATCTTCTGTGCCCCGATGTCGCGGGCGAGATTGAAAAGCCCTTTCCTCCTGTTCCAGCTGCACCAGAAGCATCCGGAGTTTTCTTCCATTCCGTTCCACCCTTCCGGAGCGGCGGCAATGACGTAGGGGATGGACTCCTTCTCGCAGTAGTCCGCCAGGATCTCTTTGTTGACCCAGGGGAAACCCATGTCAACGAGGCACGCGAGTATCTCATACCGGATAGGGACAAACCTCGTCCTTTCCTTCATGATCTTGAGAAGGCAGAGGCTGTCTTTGCCGCCGGAGACGGCGATGATGACCTTGTCGCCCTCCTTGATCATCCGGTAATCCCAGATCGCCTTACCGACCTTCTTTGTTGTAAAATACAGGGGACCGCTTATATTCATGCAAGCGATCTGGCCAGCTTTGTTGTTTTGTCTATGTAGGTCTTCTTAAGCGCCACAGGCGGGTCTGCGCAGGCCGGCACCTCAACGCTGCCGGCGTATTTGAGCCCAAGAAGGTCAAAGGTCTTTTTAAACATATCGAGGGCGGGCTGACAGGTGTCCTTTTCGTCGCTTGCAAAGGTCATGAGGGTTACCGCCTTCTTCCCTTTGATGCGCGAATTATATTCCTCGTCCATGAAGGCAATAGACCTGTCCATGACAAGCTTCAACTGGCCCGACGGCCCGAACCAGTATATGGGCGTTGCATATACTATCAGGTCGGATTCGGCAATAAACTTGCGTATGTCCTTCATGTCGTCGTTGATCCTGCATATCCCTTCTTTCAGACAGGCATAACAGCCCTGACATGGCCGAAGGTTCATGTCATTAAGATAGAGCATCTTCATGCTGTGACCTTTGTCTTTCAATATTTTAGAAAACGCGTTGACGAGCTGTACGGTGTTGCCTTTTTTTCGTGGACTCCCGAAAAGAACCAGTACCTTCATGCCGCAACCTCCTTTATTGGTGAATTGCCTTATTATACGGACATTTCCCCGGAAGGGTCAAGAAATGACTTTTTTCCTTAAAATCATGGAAATAGTTGTTTATACGTTGCAAAGGCAGGGGCACAGTAGTTATAATTATATATTAACCGTTCCTTGACGCGATACCCTGGATACGGTACAACCTGATAGTTGCTTAAGGGGGTGATATGAATACTGTTCTTTTGGTAGTATTGACTCTCGCAATTATTGTTGTAGGAGGTTATGCAGTCTATCTGATCATTGATCTGAGAATGACGATAAAGTCGTTGAAGGCGTTCATGGTCACGACCGAGGAAACTCTTAAGCCGACCCTTGAAGAGCTGCAATTAACCCTCAGGAGCACGCGCAAGATCACTGATAACGTGGGCATAGTAACCGACGACATCAAGAACCTGACCGGATCGGTAAGAGAGATTGGTGATAACGTGAGACTGATAAGCACGAACGTTAGTAAGCTGGCTTCTATCTCTGCCACAGAAGCGCCGGCATTGAAGGCCGGGATCAAAGCCGGGATCGAGTATCTTGTAAAAAACCTTTTTGCCAGAGGCAAACACATTCAATAAAAGAAGGAGGTAACACATGGGACAACAGGATAGCGGATACAGTGCCGGGTCTATTCTTCTTACATTCTTCCTCGGTGCAATTGTCGGTGCCGGCGTTGCACTGCTCGTTGCACCAAAAACAGGTGAGGAGACACG
>JAQTNJ010000035.1:10573-19680 GCA_028713955.1 Syntrophorhabdaceae bacterium | reverse complement strand
AACTCACGCTTTACGCTCTCAGCCCCGATAAGATCAAAGATACGGCCGACAAAGAGATGCTTGTCCGGGGAGAGGCGGGAGGAGCAGGGGCGCTGGTATGCCACCTTCAGGTTCACGGGTCGTATCATGTCTCCGAGTTCAACAAGACGGTTATAAAGGTACTCATAGAAATGGACAGGCTTGAAGGGCACATCGATCCCATGGGCCATGCTATAAGACGTGTAGGCCCCGTAACACTCATCGTGAAAACATATGACCTCCGTTGGCTTATATTTCGCTATGGTTTCAATGATGCCCGGCAGCCTTTCTTTGATGATGGAGTTCCTTCCATAATGCAGGTACATGAGCTGGCAAAAAAAATGAAACATCTTGCGCTCATCAGTTGATATTACCGCAATCCCCTCAAAGAGTCTTCCCTGTATAAGATGCGTGAGCTCGGAAAAGGCGCCGATATTCAGAACCGGCCCATTTATCTCTTTGATCTCCGGCCGGCCCCTGAAGGGTATCCCGATATTGACCGCCCGCTGGATAAGGGGCCTCGGCACCGGGGAGATGCCGAGCAATTCCTGCTTCTCTGCGATAAGATAGAATGGATGGTTCCCGAATGCGCAGTACTCCTCGCAGGCATAGCAGGTCGCGCATTCGTGAAGCACGAAGGAGTCCTCTCCGCGGGCTATCTTCAGGATCTCTTTCCGTGCAGTCTCTTCATCAATCTCCATATACTGACATCTGGTAAGACACGCCTGGGTTTGACAGTCCAGACATCTTTCCAAATTAAATTTCAATGTATGCAAAGCTGCCTCCTTGCATTATCTGGCGTCCTGTCCAATCAAGCAAAATATTATTATATCCTCAACTACCCTTCTGCAACAGAATAAACCGCGAGAAGAGACAGCGGAAAGTATGATGCCTGCGGCTGTATATAGATTCCCACGGGCAAGCCCGAGGCACTATAAATACGCGCCTTGCGGGAAAGACCGCATTCACCCATGTCTAAAGACGTGGTACTCTTCTGGCTCGTGTCGTTTAAGGTGAATCTACCCAGCGAGTTCACGAGCGAGAGGAGGAGGCCGGGTACCCACGAAGTGGGTGAGGCTTTGCCAGTGGAGCCTCTCCCTCATGCTCGTCGCTATGTCTTCAGATCTTCCCTCTCCTTCGTAACGTGTCGGGGTCGCTTAAGGGCTTTACAGGTACTTTGTGGCTTTTATATACGGATATGACCGGAAGACCTATGAACAATTTCTGTATCGCCGATAATTCGCCTTCCGAAAGAGGCTGGACCGGGCACTTTCTTAAAGGGGTGTTTAGCTGGACTTCATCGGGACCGATATCCCTGACAATATGGGCCAACTCTGCCGCGCAGTTTTCATTCCCCTTTGTGAACATGAGCTGCAAAGCCAGTTTTCCCTTATATTCTTCTCTGAACTTTTTTATGCCTTCAAGAACCCCATCAAATCCAACAGACTTACAGGGGCGGTTGATCGCATCAAAGACTGCCTGTGTCGGCCCGTCGAGTTTGGCGATCACATAATCTGCCATGGCGAGCTCTTGCCTGACATCTTTACGATCTATTATCGATGAATTGGTGATAACGGCTATCGGTTCAGCGCGGGTTTTTTTCACAGCCTTTATTGCATCACCCAGGTTCGCTGCCAGGGTTGGCTCACCGCGCCCCGAAAAGGTCAAAAAGTCTATCCGGACATCAGGGGGCAGCATCTCCAGTTCCTTGACGATCTCTTCTTCGTTGACATATATCTCCCTCGAGAGAACAGCGCTCTTCGTTTTCCCCAACTGGCAATAGACACAGTCAAAGCTGCATATCTTTTCTGTTTGTGAGAGCAGGTCTATGCCAAGGGAACTCCCTATTCTCCATGAAGGAACTGGGCCATAGATATAATGAAACCTTCTATTAACGGACCCCAATCTATTTGCCTCCTGTTGATTCAACGAGGGGGGCGTCCTTGTCTCCACACCATTCCTCCATAGAACCATCATAGATTGAAACGTTTTTGTAGCCCAGGACCTCGCTCAACACAAACCACCATGAAGAAGCAAACTGTCCGTTACAGCACAGGACCACTATGCCCTTATCCTGGTCATTGCCGACGCTGTGCATAGCAATGTGCTTGAGGGCATCAGGGTTTGTGAAGCTCCCGTCCCTGTGAAAAACAAGTGAGTAAGGGAGATTAATCGCTCCGGGGATGTGCCCTTTTCTTTTCAGCATGGGATCCGAGACCTCTCCTCTGTATAGCTTTTCCGGTCTCGTATCAACGATAGCCAATTCCTTGAAATGGGATGTGATATATTCTTTTGTCGCCAGCACACTTTTGTTCCATTTGCACTTATAGTAACTTTTTGGTCGTTTGACCCAGTCTTTTGTTACAGGATAGTTCTTCACCAGCCACATTTTGTAACCCCCATCGAGGATGGCGGGGCGCTTTACTCCTGCATATTTCAGTGTCCAGGCGACGCGGGTCGCGTTTACAAGTTGCCGGACCAGATCCGTGTTCCCTGCGATCACCACATACGTGTCTGCGTTGATGCCGGAAGAGCAGATAGTGTCAGAGAGCTCGTCCCTGTGAGGAAGCTGACAGTCCAGGCTTTCTCCCATCGTGCGCCATGCAGCGTAAGTGAGGCTCAGGGCGCCGGGGATATGCCCTTCCCTGTAATCCTCGATCTTCCTGATGTCAAGCACAAGCAGCTTCGGGTTATTCAGGTTTTCGTTGAGCCATGATGCCGATACTACCGAAGGTAACTGTTCCGAATAAAGAATTGTGGGAGCACTTAGTATCATCAAAAACAATGCTAATGCTACGTGTTTTTTCATACCAGCCTCCTATGTTTTCTTGCTGTGTATATACCTCTCGAAATAATCTATGATCGCCTTTTGAAGCCCCGCCGCCCCGAGGGCTGAACAGTGGATCTTGAATTCCGGCAACCCGTTGAGGGCGGTTATTATGTCGTCTTCGGTAAGCATCATCGCATCGTCAAGATTTTTTCCTATTGTGAGTTCTGTCATGGCGCTTGCGCATGCTATAGACGCAGGACAGCCCCTTATCTGGTATTTCACGTCGGTGACGACATCATTGTCGACTTTGACATAAACCCTCAAAAAATCACCGCAGGAAGGATCGCCTATCTCGCCTATTCCGTTTGCGTCTTCTATGGTGCCGACGTTTTTTGGGTTTTTAAAGTGCTGAATAACCTTATCGCTGTACTCGTGCATAGCCTGTCCCTGCCTCCTTAATGATTGTGCTGTCTATATTATAGCAAATATTAGCCGGTTCGCATCATGGTTATCAGCTTTACCGTCCCTGTCCTTTTCAACTGCCTGAAGTTGGCCCCCTCGCTTATGTGTTTCAGCGCACCTGCTTCATCTGTAACCTTGCTGCCCGAAATAATATCGATCCCATAATCAAATAACGCCGTGCTCATAGGGGTTGTCGGCCCAAGGAGCATCTTGATACTCTTTGCGGGGCATGATCTGAGCAGTCCCGGCAGTGTGTGGTTTATAAGCGTTGTGCTTGAAATCGCCACTATATCCGATTGAGGGAGGTATTTTTCTGCATCGTCTTCAGGATAATCGCCTGATCTCTGCCTTTTTTCGATGACCCAGAGATTCTTCACGATCTTCTTTAAGGCATCCGTAAAGGGAAAATGGCCGATGACCGAAACGTTTTTGCCTGTCCCTTCTCGCAACAATAATTCTCCCGCGTTGACCTCGACAGAACGCGACCCGTCGATCTCAATGAGGGAATTTATCGCCGCAAGCCCTAAGGAAGCCCTGGATATGTCACGAGAGAGGGCGAATTGCGCAAGTTCAAGGGCTGAATTTTCCGTTAGAGAAGCAGGGGCGCTTTCGTCTATGTCTTCATCTGTGCAGTATTCCTTCAGCATGGTAGATGAAAGTCCGCAAAACCTGCTCACCACCGCGGTCCAGAAAACACCTTTCCTGACCTCTTTCACCGGGGCGTCAATGTCTATGCGGCTGATGATCGCTTCAAGAATCTCCATTATAACGCCTCACAAGCTTCTTCCTTTGCTCTCCGCTCTCCGCTCTCCGCTCTTAGCTCTTAGCTCTTTGCTCTCCGCTCTTAGCTCCCTGCTCTCCGCTCTCCACCGCTCCATTGCTAAACCCCGAATACATATCGCACGCCGGCGGTATTAAGGACAAACTGATGGGGCATCTTGCTCGCGAACGACAGGATCGCCTCGAACCCGGTACAGTGTGCCGGGATAATATGATCCGGGCCTATCGCCTGCATATCGGCCACGGTCCTCTCGATTATCTCCGGCGCCGCGTTGACGAGGTGGAATCCTCCTATCACCACGTGGACCTTCCCGATCCCCGTGATCTTCTGCGCGTGCCTTACCGTATTGATAATACCCGCGTGGGCGCAGCCGGATATAACAACGAGCCCTCTGCCTTTTACATTGCATACAAGGGCCTGCTCCCCGGGAAAATGATCCTGCTCAAGCCTCTCATTCCGCTTTATAAGCAGATCCGGTGAACCTTTTTCGTATTCCGTTACCCTCTCGATCTGCCCTGTCATATAACAACCGGGTATGACCTCAACCGGTTCCCGGACTTCTACTATCCTCGCGATGCCTTGTTTTTCTATAGCCTCTCTCTCCAATTGTTCCAGATCCGTCAATTCCTCACTCCCCGGTCGAAAGGCGTATCGATGGACAAAGGTTTCTTCTCCCACGTAGAGGGGCGTACCCGGGGCGCCTCGTTCCAGTATATCGATCATACCGCTCCAGTGATCGAAATGGCCGTGGCTTAAGCCGAATGCATTGACCTTCCCCAGGTCTATTCCGAGCAGTTCTATATTATTCATCACGCCAATGGGGTCAAGACCGTAATCGAACATAAGGAAGTATGATCTGTTGTCCACGACGGTCTCCACGTGGTACGAGAGGCCGTGTTCAGCATGGATGGAAACGCCGGGAGAGGCCTTGTGCCGTTTACCTGACGGAGGGTGCACCCTTACCGAATCATAGTAGTTGTCCGTTATGACAGTAATGATCAGCCTGTCAACTTCCGATGGGGTGAAGACCCCATGCATAGCCTGGCGTTCATTGATAGGCATACCTGCACCTCCGTACATTTATAGCACACAGTTCATAGCTCATGGCTCATAGCTACAGCAAGAACCGGGTAAGCAGTAAACAGTATGCATACAAGTCTTTTAATGCCTACTTCCTACTGCTTACTCTGTTTAGTTTTTGCTTTCAGCTATGAGCTATCAGCCATGAGCTGGTTTTCCTCCTCACGACGGTTCTCCTCAACCTTAACCTCAACCTGATTCTTCTTGCTCTACGTGACGTATCCTGATTTAATGATCGCACGTATTTGCGCCTGTTTCCAATGTTCCCTTGAGATACTGTTCTACTACCTCCCTGGGATGTTCACCCTGCGTGCCGGTAACTACCCTGACACCCTGCTGGGCAAAAAGCTGCTGGGCACGGCTGCCCATGCCTCCGGCTATGATACAGTTGACACCCTGCTGCGAAAGCCATGGGGGCAGCAATCCCGGTTCGTGTGGCGGCGGGGTAACATAGGTTTCGTTTACGATCCTGCCTTCTCCATCTATATCAATGAGCGCAAATGCTTCACAGTGACCGAAGTGGGCACATAATTTGCCTTGATTTGTGGGTACTGCAAATTTCATGGAAGCTGCCTCCTTAGCCGCAGAACACGCTTCACTCTCCTTGCCGGTCAGTGAAGAAAAGGCAAGAGGTGAATCCTGTTCAGGTTTATTGTTTAAAACGGCTTCGTCGTTTTTGCCGAACAATGCTATCTTGTCAACGATCTCATCGAACCTTTGCGCGGTCTTTGTCTTTGCATAGAAATACATATAGGGCTTTTCTTCATCACCGCTCTTCACGATATCGGGATCAAGGGGAATACTGCCCAAAAACGGTATTCCATAATCTTTCGCCAATTTCTCGCCGCCGCCGGAAGAGAATATGTTTACTTCCTTTCCGCAGTGTGGGCAGACGAATCCGCTCATGTTTTCAACGATCCCTGTAACAGGAAGACCCACTTGTCTGCAAAAGGTGATGCATTTTTCCACGTCAATCGTTGCGATCTGCTGGGGTGTCGTTACGATGATCGCGCTGCTTCTTGCACCCAGAAGCTGGGCAACGGAAAGCGGTTCGTCGCCGGTTCCCGGTGGGCAATCGACCACAAGGCAATCCAGATCACCCCAGGCAACATGCTGGAGAAACTCCCGTATCACGTTCGCCTTCATCGGCCCCCTCCATATGACGGCTTGCTCGTTCCCTTCAAGCAATAATCCCATAGAGACGACCTTGATCTGACCGAATACTTCAATCGGAACGATCTCTTCGTTATGCACGCCAACCTTTTTCCCGGCAAGGCCGAGCAGTTTCGGTACGCTCGGACCGTGAATGTCCACGTCCAGTATTCCTGTTCTCAGTCCCTTCAGAGAAAGGCTCAACGCAAGATTAACTGCCACTGTACTTTTCCCCACACCGCCCTTACCTGAAAGGATGATAAACGTATGCCGGATCCTGTCAAGCTTCTTTTGCAGCTCAATCTCATCAGTCAACTTTTCATTACTCATAATTCCTCCAGAATTGATTGTAATTTTGTATGGATTTCCCTTATTGCCCCGCTTGCAACACACTGTGGGGCAAAATCAAGGATGGTTTTCGCTTCTTTTTGTGCCTCCGTGATCTTCGGTTCATAGGGTATCTCACCAAGATAGACAAGGCCATTGTCCTTGCAGAGCTGCCGTGTTGCCTCAACATACGAGGCGTTAATGTCGCTTTTGTTTACCACAACAGCCGTCTTGATCTGGAAATGATTCGTTAATTCCACGATGCGCTTCAGATCGTGCGCCCCTGCCGGGGTCGGCTCTGTCACTATCACCGCCAGATGCGTCCCCGTGAGAGAAGAGATGACGGGACAACCTATCCCCGGCGGACCATCGATAAGGATCAACTCATGGCCCATCTTTTTCGCCTCTTCTCGGGCCTCATTCCTGACCATAGCGACAAGTTTCCCTGAGTTTTCTTCTCCCGGGAGCATTTCGGCAAAAACAAACCGGCCGTTATCCTCAGTGCTGCATATATAGCAATACCCGGCAAGCCTCTCATCGAAATCCACTGCTTCTGCCGGGCACAAGAAATGACAGGCCCCGCATCCTTCACAGGAAACAAGGTCGATCACAAAATCCTCGGATATTGCGTCATAAAGACAGACATCCCTGCATTTGCCGCAATGTGTGCAACGCTCCGGCACTATCCTTGCCTTTTTCCCTCCGAAAAACTCCTTTGTGAGCAATACCTCATCGAGGTTCAGGATCATATGGAGGTTCGCGGCATCCACGTCGCAATCTGCTATTACTTTATCCTGTAACAGAAAAGAAAGGGCCCCCGTGATAGATGTTTTTCCTGTTCCCCCTTTGCCGCTGACAACGACCATCTCTTTTATATGTGTCATCTTGCCACCTGCGTTTTTGTCTTCCCCAATAACCTGCCGATATTGACGGCAAGTTCCATAAACCGGTCTATATAGAGAGGAAGGGCCTGTAATAAGATGTCCCCCATGGAGTAATGGCGCGCAATCTCCCTGTCTTCAGGCAGCACCATGATTACAGGCAGATCGTTTTTTAACAGATATGTCTCAAGAGGAGGGAATTCACCATTTTGCCGGTTGATCACAATCCCGATCGGTTTTTCCATGTTTTTTGCCACCGAGACCGCGATCTTCAGGTCATGGAGGCCAAAAGGGGTTGGTTCCGTTACCATTACCACAACATCAGCATCGGAGATTGTCTTCACCACCGGGCATGATGTCCCCGGCGGTGCGTCGATGATCCGGACATGGTGTTCTTTGTAGTGGTGTTTTACCTCCTGTATGAGGGGACCCGCCATCGGCTCGCCCACATTGAGGATCCCATGTATAAAATCGATGTCCTGCGTTGCTATTCCCTTCTCGATCAACCCTATTCCCCGATCACCGTCCCTGATTGCTTTCTCCGGGCATATATATACACATAGACCGCATCCGTGACAGAGTTCAGGAAAAAGGAGTACGTTCCCCGGGAGCGTAACAAGGGCATTGAATTGACAGTGAGAGCTGCACTCTCCGCAGGAGGTGCATTTATCCTGGTCAATGACCGGCACCATGACCTTTGCCGGGGTGCTTTTATCAATTGTTGGCTTCAGGAATATGTGCCCGTTCGGTTCCTCCACGTCACAGTCAAGGTACTGCACCTTTTGTTTGGAACAGGCGAGAAAATAGGCCAGATTTACCGCTATCGTGGTCTTCCCCGTTCCTCCTTTGCCGCTTGCAAAGGCTATGTTCATATCTTCCATCGCCTTTAAGCCCTTGTCATAGATGTATTGCACTTCGGACACTTCTGCTCATAGCAGGGTATCCCCCGTTCATGAGGTGCTCTCGTTCCGCACTGAGGACATATGCACTCTCCCGCAGGTCCGAGTCCTTTTCCACCCATCCTGCCCTTGCCGCCGCCTCCGGCCCCGACTCCTCTCCCTGCTCCCGTGCCGGTTCCTCTTCCTGCACCTTTCCCGCTACCTTGACCATATCCCTGTACCATGATTATCTCCTTTCGCCCACGAAGGGGCGGACGGACAAGGATAAAGAGATTTAATCCCTGTCCGTCTCATCTTTACTTTTCTTCGTAGAGCTTTGCCAGCCGTTCCTTTATCTGCGTCAGCGTTGTTTCAAGTTCTGCTGCTTCTGATTTCAGCAACTCAACCTCTGCCTCCTTGCTCATGGTCGGAGGATACACTGGTGCCGCACCCGCCGCCTGGTACCACCCCTCGGGTTGGTTCACCCTGGCCCAGAATGGTAAACCGGTGGCATAAAACCAGTTCCGCCAGGTGAAACCTCTTCCTCTGCCCCGACCTATCCTGGGTCTGCAAAATCCTCCTCCCCACACCGGGTTCATATAACCGGGAGCGCTATAGCCCGCGCAATAACCGGTTCCTCTTCCCGTCATTGGGCCCTGTCCCACTGGTCCTGTTCCATCTCCTCTTGGCATAACACATACCTCCTTTTATTGGGGCTCACGTCGCCCCCTCTTCGGGCAAAGCCCGAAGAGACTTCC
>JAQTNJ010000035.1:2267-10473 GCA_028713955.1 Syntrophorhabdaceae bacterium | reverse complement strand
CCGGCATCAAGTATCGGGTTTTCATGCAGTTCACTATATACGGTATACTATTCACTGTTCACTGCCCTATTCTCACCAGTGTCCGTTTACATCGGGCCCGGTCAATTTAGCAAGTTTTCCCTGCTCGTATGCCTGAATCGCCTGAGCTACAGTCATATTGGATGCGACATAGACATCAACGCCGGCTGCCTGGAGCACACGGAAGGCATTCGGCCCAAGATGACCGCTGACAACCACCTTCGCGCCAGAATTTACTACGTTCTGCGCGCTCTGAATCCCCGCGCCCTGTGCCGCACCCATATTCACCGCGTTATCAATTACAGTATGGTTTTTATTCTCCTTGTCATAGATGATAAGTTTCCGGCTTCTGCCGAAACGCTCATCCACCATTCCTTCCAAGGTTCCATCAACGCTTGTTATCGCTATCTTCATCGTTCCTCCTTGTTCCGTGAGCAATATATTACCTTTTTGAGACACAGACTTTCCTTGCCATCCATGCCCGCACATGTGGCGCCAGCCACAGGGCGGTATCTGCGAATCATCAATGTTTACATTGCCCCCTTCGATCCTGAGCGCCTTTCCGTTCACAACGGCGTCTGCCATCTTTTCATGAGCTAATAGTATAAGACGGTGAAAAGTAGGCTGTGATACATTCATCTGTTTTGCCGCCTCTTCCTGCGGTATCCCAAGATGGTCTTTCAACCTGATAGCCTCCAGTTCGTCATGCTGAAGGATGACCTCAGACAATTCCCCCATCCTTACCCCGGCTGGTTTGAAATATGTTACGTGAGGAAGAAATCCTATATTACGACGGCATGTTGGTCTTGGCATATGTACCTCTATTATGAATATATATTCATAACTACGTCCTTGTCAAGTGCAACTTGAATAAATTTTCCTCAACCGTTTATCTCAAAACCTGTTTCATGCATTAGAAGCAATGTAGTTGTCGCAATCTATTTTACTTATAAGAGCCTTCTTTCCGGAATTTGATATCCAAAATTGACAAGTTCCCTTCCTGTTGTTATATATAAAGTTATGGGGTATGAATCCATATCAATGGGGGGAGTCACGTTATGAGGTTCCATGAATAATAAACGAACGTTGCGTTGCAGTTCGCGCAGTCTTGCCGACAACAAGTATCTTTTGGGTCTTGTCAATATGCCCTTTCCATGAAGGGGCATTTTTTTATACACAGGAATCAAAATCTTTAAGGAGGTGACGGTATGGCAGATGAAACCCCTCTGCTTGACGAGCTCGAAAAGGGGCCATGGCCGAGCTACGTAAAGGAGATCAAACGCGCAGCGAAGAAAAACAAGGCTTCAAAAGATCTGCTCGGGATACAGGAACTGTCCTACAAAGACAGGGTAACCCACTGGAAGCATGGCGGGATTGTCGGTGTTACCGGTTATGGAAGCGGCGTCATCGGAAGATACTGCGATGCCCCTGAAAAGTTCCCTGACGCAGCGGCCTTCCATACATTGCGTGTCAACCATCCTGCGGGCTGGTTTTACTCCACCAAGGCATTAAGAAAGCTCTGCGACATCTGGGAGAAGTACGGCAGCGGTATGACAAACTTTCACGGTTCCACGGGAGATATTATCCTTCTTGGCACTACAACAGAAAATCTGCAACCCTGCTTTGATACGTTGACCGAAAATGGATTTGACCTGGGCGGTTCCGGTTCAGCGCTCCGTACGATCGCCGGATGTGTCGGGAAGGCCCGCTGTGAGTGGTCGAATATAGATACCCTCGACCTTGTCCGTAATCTTACAACGGAATTCCAGGACGAGATCCACAGACCGCGCTGGCCTTACAAATTCAAGATCAAGGCGTCGGGATGCCCCAACGACTGTGTCGCCGCGATCGCGAGGGCAGATTTCACGGTCATCGGCACATGGAAAGACACTCTCCGTATTGATCAGGCGGCTGTAAAGAATTACGCGGACAACGGGTTTGACGTCAAGGGACTGGTTGTTGACAAATGTCCGACCGATGCCCTTGAGTGGGACGAAAAAACAAAAGAACTTAAACTGATAGCGGACGATTGTGTCAGGTGTATGCACTGCATCAACAAGATGACAAAGGCGATCAGGCCGGGTGTCGATACCGGGGCCACGATCCTCATCGGCGGCAAAGCGCCCATCATAAAAGGAGCATATCTTTCCTGGGTGCTTATTCCATTCATGAAGATCGAGCCACCCTATGATGAGATGAAAGAACTTCTCCGCAAGATATGGGACTGGTGGGACGAAAATGGCAGGACAAGGGAAAGGCTTGCTGAACTTATCGAACGAAAAGGGTTAAAGACGTTTCTCCGTGAAATGGGAATCCCGCCGGTCCCGCAGATGGTTTACAAACCAAGGGCAAACCCGTATGTATTTTTCTAATAAATAAGGAGGTTAACATGGGAAGAACCGACATAGGACCGCCTGATTACCAGGAGATGCTCCCGGATATCATAAAGAAAAATTACGGCAAGTGGAAATATCATGAAAACCCCCGCCCCGGTGTCCTCAAGCATGTCTCTGAGAGCGGCGATGAGGCATACACGGTGCGTGTAGGGTCACCAAGGCTTGTCAGTATCGACTTTGTAAGGGACCTGTGTGATATAGCTGACAAATATTGTGATGGTCACCTCCGCTTCACGAGCAGGTTTAATGTCGAATTCATCACTGACAGCAAGGTAAGAGCTGACGGGATCATTGAGGAGGTAAACAAGCTCGGACTTCCCGTAGGGGGGACGGGCAACAGTATCTCTAATATCGTCCATACGCAGGGCTGGATCCACTGTCACAGCGCGGCAACTGATGCCTCCGGTCTCGTAAAGTCCGTTATGGACGAACTCTATGACCACTTCACAAGCATGAAGCTGCCGGCATATATAAGGATCGCCGTTGCCTGCTGCATTAATATGTGCGGCGCCATCCATTGCTCTGACCTCGCAATCGTCGGTGTCCACAGAAGACCTCCGAAGGTAGACAACGAAAAGGTCCTCGCGCAGTGCGAGATCCCTACGACGATCCAATCCTGTCCCACGGGGGCCATCAGACGTCATCCGGACCCGAACGTGAAGAGCGTCATTGTCAGGGAAGACCTCTGCATGTACTGCGCAAACTGCTTCACGGTCTGTCCCGCGATGCCCCTTGCAGATCCCGTTGGTGATGGCGTTGCGATCTACGTCGGCGGCAAGGTCTCCAATGCCCGGAAGCCACCGATGTTCTCAAGGATGGTTGTCCCCTTCCTGCCCAACACGCCGCCCCGCTGGCCGGAGGTCGTCGATGTGATCAAGAAGATCGTTGAGGTCTACGCCGGCAGCGCAAGGAAATATGAGAGGATGGGCGAATGGGTCGAACGGATCGGCTGGGAGAAATTTTTCAAGCTCACAGGGATACCGTTTACCGAACAGCACATAGACGACTTTACCCATGCGGTTGAGACCTACAGGACAACCACTCAGTTCAAATGGTAGCTTACAAGTGGTAGCTTAAGGGGGTGAATACAGTGGCAGATGAAGTGACGGGCGAACTGAAACAAAAGATCATCGATTATCTTAAAACAGTATCAAAGGCAAAGAACAGAGAGGTTGCGAAAGAGATTGGCGCTGATAAGCATATTGTTGACAAGGCAATCGCCGAGCTTAGCAAGGAAGGTGTCATTGAGTATATCTACCTTGGCGCCTCGTTCATAAAACTGAAGGATGCATAAATGCAGTGAATAGTCGATAGTGGACAGTGAACAGTGAGAAACGGATCAATGGTTGAAGACAGAATACCGCCGCGGATCATGATCGCCGCGCCGGCCGGACGGTCCGGAAAGACCACAGTCTCCATCGGACTGTGCAGCCTCTTCAGGGCCATGGGCCTCAAGGTGCAGCCCTTTAAGAAAGGACCCGACTACATAGACCCGTCATGGCTTACCGCTGCATCGGGCAACAACTGCCGCAACCTTGACGCATTTATGATGGGCGAAAAGAGATTGCTCAGGAGCTTCGAAACTATTTCGCCCTGTTCTGACATCGCCATCATCGAAGGAAATATGGGATTGTATGACGGCATTGATAGAAACGGCAAGGGAAGCTCCGCGCACCTCTCAAGACTGCTCAAGACCCCTGTGATACTCGTTGTCAATACCGCCAGGATGAGCAGGAGTATCGCTGCCCTTGTCAGGGGGTATCAGGATTTCGAACCCGACACGGAGATACGGGGCGTGATCCTCAACAACGTCTCAGGCGAGAGACACGCGTCGAAGCTGACCGATGCTATTGAACGGTACTGCAGGATACCTGTCCTCGGAACGATACCAAAAAATGCCTACCTGAATATCAGCGAGAGGCACCTCGGTCTTGTTCCATTCAGAGAAAACGAATCCGGAAACACTATCATAAAGCGAATCTCAGACATCACCGCGCGATACCTTGACCTTGACGGAATCCTCTCTGTCGCCCGCAGCGCGCGAGAATATCCGGTAAAACAGAAGAGGGCGGCTAAGGTCAAAAAACCTCAGGCCCGCATAGGCGTTGTATATGATCGTGTCTTCAATTTTTACTATCCTGAAAATCTCGAAGCACTCCGGACCTCAGGCGCGGAATTAGTAATGATCGATTCTCTTCATGACAAAACATTACCCGACATCGATGGTCTCTATATCGGCGGGGGGTTCCCTGAACTCCACCTCCAGGGATTGTCGGCCAACAGGGACCTGATGCGCTCTATAGCGCTGGCGATAGAGGATAACCTCCCGGTCTATGCGGAATGCGCAGGTCTCATGTACCTTTGCAGCGGAATCCGCTTAAACGGTAAGGTCCATGAAATGGCAGGCGTTATCCCTTCAGAGGTGGTCCTCTCAAAGAGACCTCAGGGGCATGGTTACGTTCACGCGGAGGTTACAGGTCACAACCCGTTTTTTGCTGACGGAACATTGATCAGGGGGCACGAATTCCACTATTCGCAACTCACAGATCCGGCAGGTCTTAACCTTGTTTTAAACATCACGAGAGGGCGCGGGGTGAACGGTTCCATGGACGGGATTATATATAAGAATCTCTTCGCCTCGTACCTCCATATCCACGCGCTCGGTTCACCCGCATGGGCTGACAATTTCGTAGCCTTTGCTTCAGGGGAACACGCACGTGAGCCCTATCTTTATCATTCACAACGAAAGGAGGCGGATAATGGCTGAAGGAGCTGAAATTGTCAAATGCCCTGTTTGTCACACAGAGATCGAGGTCGGTTCCCAGGTCGCCAAACTCTACGGCGCAGTGAGGGCGGCACCCCGGGCAACCAGCACTCACGGCGGCAAAGAATATTTCTTCTGCTGTAAGGCATGCAAAAAGGACTTCGACAAAGAACCTGAAAAATACATCAAGAAATAGGAGGCAACGAATGGCAAAGGTAACTCTTGGCGGCATAGAGATCGAGATCGACGAGGACGGTTTTATTCAGGAACCGGATAAGTGGAACAAGGAGGTCGCGGAAGACCTGGCAAAGGTGGAACAGGCATATCCCATGGGCGAAGATCACTGGAAGCTCGTCAATTACCTGAGAGACTATTACCTTAAATACGAAATAGCGCCACCCATACGGATGCTCGTCAAGCAGACCGGGTTAGATCTGAAGACAATCTACCAGTTATTCCCCGGTGGACCTGCAAAGGGCGCCTGCAAGATAGCGGGCCTCCCGAAACCTACGGGATGCGTTTGAAATCAGCACAGAGCGGAGAGCATAGAGCAGGGAGTAAAAGATCGTCGACTCTCAGCTCTCAGCTCTCAGCTCTCAGCTAAATCATATGAACATCTTCCTCGCCATCCTTACCTACTTCGCTTACATCTTCATCATCACCGCTTATACGTTGAAGATCGTCAAGTATCTCAGTCTGCCGACGCACCTTCGGTGGGAGCTCTACCCGGTGATACATGAAGAGAAGTACCGCTATGGAGGTTCATACTTTGAAGACTTAGACTGGCGGGAGAAGGTACGGAAAAAGAGCCACATAAGGGGCATATCATATCTCCTCAAAGAGTATTTTATTCTCAGCGACTACCTGAAACACCATGTCAGTTACTGGTTGGCCCTCTACCCCTGGCATATCGGGTTTATTCTCATTATCGCCTTTCATACCTTCTGCTTCTTCGGGGCATTTGTCATGGTCCTCGGCGTTGCCATTTCCGCCGGATCGCCTGATATATCAGGAAGGGTTTTTTATTATGCCATCCTCCTCACGGGTGTCATAAGCTTTATCGCGGGCGCCATAGGGAGCATAGGGCTTTTTATTAAGCGCCTCGTTGATGAGAATCTGCGGATATACGCTTCACCGCTCAGTTTCTTTGCATACATTTTCACCTTGATGGTCTTTCTGAGCGGACTCTATTCCTGGTATTTTGTCGATCCAGACCTGGCTGAATACAGAGAATTCTGGGTTGGACTCATCACGTTTCATTTCATTGGCGTTAAACCAGCCACAGCGGCCCATATTATACTCTTTGACCTCTTCCTTATATACCTGCCGTTTACGCGTTCGCTGCACTACATAACCCGTTTCCTTGTTTTCTTCCTGATCCGCTGGGACGATGAGCCGAATGTCAGGGGCGGCGAACTTGAGAAAAAGCTGATAAAACTCTTCGATCAAAAGGTTACCTGGTCTGCACCGCATATTCAGACCGGGAAAAAATGGAGCGAACAGTGACTATGATAAATCCAAACTTTGAAGCACGAAATCCTAATATCGAAGCACTAAACAATTACACATGCCGCGCTCGTGCGGCACTCTCCCCCGAGGAATGTAAATGATGTATCCCGGAACTTTCTTGAGGATGGTCATCGGTGCCGGACTTTCCCCGCAAACACGCTCATACGCTCCAGCGGCTTCCATTCGCTCGCGTTCGGCTTCGGAACTTTTGCTTCGCAAAAGACCGAGCTTCCTCGCCTCACGACGGTTTGCTACAGGAAAGCCCGCCACCGATGACCTGATGATGTATCCGGGATATGCTGTTTTCTACGTAAATTCAAATATCAAATGTTTAAAACGAATCCATAGTGCCCGTGTCTTGAATTTTGAACATTTGAATTTGTTTAGGATTTAGAAATTCGGATTTGGGATTTATTATTATGAAAATAGAGGATATAAGCAAGAAAACCGACCAGCTTGTCAGGATAAAGCCTGGGGATCTCGCGCCGCTCCCTTACCCATATGATGATCCTGCCAATGATCCTGCCATGAAAGAGCTCACTCAGGACCAGAAAGACCGCTATGAGGCATCGCTTGACGGGATCCTTGCCATAGGCATTCCAAAACCGGTGAGCAAGGAAGAGGAGGAAAAACTTGTAAGGCAGTTTCTCTCCGGACTGGAAAAACTTCTCTCACGGGAAAACAACTGGACATTCCTCCAGCCGCTATTGCATTCTCTTGATTATTGCGTGAAATGTCAGATATGTAACGACTCCTGCCCTGCATACATTGCAAGCGGAAAGCAGGAGATCTACCGCCCCACGTACCGCCCTGAGATACTCCGGAGGATCATCAACAAATACCTGAAAAAAAGAGGGGGCTTGCTGGGGAGACTGACAAACAGCGATATAGATCTGAACTGGACCCTCATTGCCCGCCTGGCAGAGCTCGCTTACCGCTGCACGCTCTGCAGAAAATGTGCCCAGGTGTGTCCACTTGGCGTCGATAACGGGCTTATCAGTCATGAGATCAGGAAACTCTTCAGCCAGGAGATGGGGATTGCCCCCAGGGAGCTCCACGAAATGGGCACAGTGCAGCAGTTAAAGGTTGGCTCATCTACCGGTATCACACCAAAGGCCCTGGGAAACATCATCGAATTTATGGAAGAGGAGATCGAGGAAAAGACAGGCAAGAAGATCACAATACCGGTGGACAAGGAGGGGGCGGACATACTCCTTCTCCATAATGCAGGCGAATTCCTCGCCTGGCCGGAAAATACCGAAGCCTTTGCCATCCTCTTCGACGCGGCAGGGATAAGCTGGACGCTTTCGAGCGAGACCGTTGGGTACGATGCTGTAAATTATGGGGTCTGGTATGATGATGTCCAGCTTGCAAGGGTTGCCATTAGACAAGCCACGATAGCAAAACAACTGAAGGTAAAAAAGATCAATGTCGGGGAATGCGGTCATGCACACAAGGCAATGATTGTTGTCGCTGACAGGGTTTTGACAGGGGAACTCAATATCCCGAGAGAAAGCGC
>JAQTNJ010000035.1:0-2167 GCA_028713955.1 Syntrophorhabdaceae bacterium | reverse complement strand
ATGGACAAAGACCGGGTAATTGTTTTCGGTTCGGAGTATGTGGGGAGCGGTGACGAGACCCTCGGGTTTGCCATACTCATGACACTCCTGGAGACCCTCGCGACAAGGGAAGACAGACCGAAGGCGCTGATCTTCTGGAATACGGCGGTGAAACTCCTCGTCGAAGGTTCGCCTGTGGTTCCCCGACTGAAGACGCTTGAAGAGAAGGGCGTCCAAATCCTCGCCGGGAAGTTATGCCTCCAGGACCTCTGCATCACCGATATTGTTGCAGTCGGCAAAGCAGCATCCATGGACGAGATCCTCGACCTCATCCTCCACAACGAAGTGATAAATCTGTAATAAAGGGGATCGGTGAATAATTGTTGTCTGTAATAGGATTACGGGTTATCATGCGGGGAATGAAAAAGGTTTTACATAATTCCAACCCTGCGCCTGTATGGGTAGCCATCGCAATCCTCTGCCTCTTCCTTGTATCATGCGCGAGCCTTAAAAACTGGCAGGCCGAAGGGGAGTTCGACCAGGGAACAGCGCTCTTTAATCAGGGAAAATATCAGGAAGCAATTCAATATTTCCAGAAGGCAACGGATACTGATCCTGGTTATTACCAGGCATATCTTTATCTCGGCAGGTGTTATCTTAACCTCAGACAATATATGAATGCGGTCCAGCCCTTGAGAACTGCCTACCGTCTCGCCCCTGATGAATTCAAAAAAGATGTCTTTGATGTCCTCCTTGATGCCCTCTTTGGGGCGGCAATTTCAGCGGTGAACCAAGGCGATGCTGACGAGGCGATCAGCTATTTTAAAGAAGTGCTGACGCTTGACCCGCAATTCGACAAAGCAAAGGATGAGCTTGTCCGATTATATATTACCGGCGCGGGGAATCTTCTGAAAAAGGGAAATATCGATGATGCGGTCAGGACATACTCTGAGGTATTGAAGATCGCTCCTGACAATGTAACCGCTTATCTCGGACTTATAACCGCCTTTATTAAAAGCGGTGATATCTCAAGGGCCATAGAGGCCGCGGAAAAGGCAAATATCATGGATCCGGACAGCAAAGAGATCCTTCGCATCCTGAAGGAGCTGATAGGAAAGTAATTCGGCGCATGGTGCATGCGTGCTGTACCCGCAACCGGGTACCCAAACATTACACGATATAGGAACAACGCCTCTTTTGCCGGAGCTATTTAATCCCGGATACGTCCCAGCCTTCCTGCCTTAAATGACCTTCTTCATATCTAATGACTCATAAATATGTTTTGTTTGTTTTATATCAACCTTATATTCTTCGCCCATTCGCAGGATAGTGCCGCCAAATAAATCTCTTTCATCCTTCTTTCCGGTTATTTCATAATCACGTTGAAATGAGGTCTTCGTCTCGTATGGGAATTTCCTCCCTTTTTCATAGGATTCTTCCACAATGCTTTTTGGAAGAGCCACGGATTGTGCTTTAGCCAGATTATATATCTCTGCCATTATTGATCGTACCTCATTCGATAAGTCCTGGTTCTCCAGTATCTCACCCAGCGTCTTATTATAATTCGCTGTTACCAACCCGTATGCAGCGATAAATATGTATTTGCTCCAGATCTCTGCATATGGATCATGGGTATAATTGTATTCGATCCCGCTTTCTTCCAATATTCTGAAGAACCGGTCCCCGATACCTTTCTTCTCGGGGTCATCTCCAAAATGGATCTTGCACGCCCCGCCCCGCTGGGTTACTTTTCCAGGCCTTTCAATATGAGTTCCGACATAAACACAGGAAGGCAGCACTGTCGCCTCGTTGAGTTTTGTCTTTATTCTCTGATAAATATCTACTCCATTAAGAAGCGGTAAAATGATTGTTTCCTGGTTAACCTTATTTTTTAACGAGTCTGTTACCTCTGACAGATCATACCCTTTCACGCATACAAGTACTGCATCCAGGATCGGTAGAGAACCTATATCATCCGTAATTACCCAGGGTTTACAGATATATTCACCCTTATCGGTATCGAGTAAGAGGCCGTTCCTGGCAATTTCCTGAAAGTGTTTTCCGCGGGCAACAAAGAAGATCTTGTTTTCAGTGCTGTGTTCGTTTGCCCTGGCCATTTTCCCCCCGAAATAACCACCCACTCCCCCTACCCCGATGACAGCAATATTCAATTGATTACCTCCATTAT
>JAQTNJ010000034.1 GCA_028713955.1 Syntrophorhabdaceae bacterium | reverse complement strand
AATATCTGAAAACCGGCAGATAAAACTAAGTATATCGTATTTCGTATATAGTATTTCGTAAACTGCAAAAATACCCTAAGGAGATGGTTTTTCGATATACGATCTACGATATACGATATACTGTTCTTTTTCAGTTTGCCGCCGCGTTGGCAACTGTCTGCTGCTGGTTTGCAACTCTTCGCTGGATATTAAAATTGCTTATTACACCGGGTATGTCCAGGATCGGTATGACCTTGCCATCGCCCCTGATGGTTGCCCCGCTGATACCCTTTATGTTCTTCAAAAATTCACCCAGCGGCTTGATGACAACCTCTTCCTGACCCACTACCGCATGAACCTTGAGACCGACAATCTTATCGGTAATGTTGCAGATCACGAGATAACCGCCTTTTCCGTTGCTGTCGTTCGCGGAAAAGGTCTTTGAAAGATCGACAATGGGTATTACTATATCCCTCAGCACAAAAACCTCGTTCTTATCGACAGATTTGATAAGGCCTTCCCTGATCTTTACCAGTTCCACGACCGTATTTAACGGCACCGCGAAAAGATCATCTGCTATCTTTACTATCAATGCCCTCATGATAGCCAGCGTGAGGGGTAATCTGATGGTTAATTTGGCCCATTGTCCTTCCTCGGAATCTATATATGCCTGTCCGTTCATCTTTTCTATGTTTGTCTTGACGACATCCATCCCCACTCCCCTGCCGGAGACCTTGCTGACCTTTTTCGCGGTGCTGAGGCCCGGGATAAAGATAAGATTCATCGTTTCCTTTGCAGACAGGTTGTTAAGCTCCATATCGCTCATAATCCCTTTCTCTTTCACCTTCTCTTTGACCGCCTGTACATTGATCCCTTTGCCGTCGTCAAAGATCTCCACAATAACATGGTTGCCTTCGTTATAGGCCCTTATGGAGATCAGTCCCTTGCTGCGCTTGCCTTTTTTCATGCGTTCTTCCGGCGCTTCTATCCCGTGGTCTACAGAGTTTCTTATGATATGTATCAAAGGATCATGGAGCGCTTCTATAAGAGAGCGGTCCAATTCCGTATTCTCACCCTCAATCTTCAATTCAATGTCTTTTTTGAATTCACCGCATAAATCCCTGACCTGCCTCGGGACCTTGTTGAATAATTTGCCGATAGGAACCAGTCTTGCCCTCATCACGGAAAGCTGTAATCCATTCGTGATCCCTTCAACATAATTGGTCACATCGGCAAGGTTATCCAGTATACCATCACCTTCAGACCCTTTTTTTACCAGGCTGTCCAGCAAGATAAGCCTGTTTTTGCCGAGAACAAGCTCGCCGACAAGATTCATCAGCTCATCCAGTTTTTTTACATCAATTCTTATGGTCTGTTCCTCTTTCGTGGTTTTCTGTTTCGATAAAAAATTATTTAATTGCGTCTCTGTAATCAGCTTTTCTTCAACTATGATCTCGCCAAACTTCTTTTCTTTGTCCTGCTTTTGTCTTTCCAGAACCTCGTCGCGCTCGTTCCTGGTTATTACCTTTTCCTCAACAAGGATTTCACCGATCATTTTTCTGTCCTTTTTGAGAAGGGCCTCAAGCTTCTCAATGACAGCGTTCGCCTCCCGCTCCACCGGCGATTTTATCCGTATATCTTCTATCATGAGTTTCATGAGATCAAAGGCCTCTAAGAGAACATCGGCGATCTCCTGGTCCGGCTTCATTTCTCCCTTGCGTATCATACCCATTACGTCTTCAGCTTTATGGGCAAGCTGAGAGAGGGCGTTAAAGCCCAGAAAACTTGAAGTTCCTTTGATTGTGTGGACAGCCCTGAAGATCCCGTTCACCATCTCCTCGTCAGGGTTGTTTTCGATTATGACAACATCCTGTATGACGTTCTCTATCAGCTCGCTTGATTCGGTGACAAACTCATCAATAATCTCCTGCATTTCATCATTTTTCAAGATCTCGTCGCTCATTGTCCTCACCCTCCCGTAAAAAGCTTTCAACTTTATAAAGCAATACCCCCGGCTGAACAGGCTTATTGAGAAACATGTTCACACCCGCTTCAAAGGCATCTTTCCTCAATCTCTCGTCTTTCGTAGTGGTAAGCATAATAACGGGCGTATCCATGTAATAATAATTATCACGGAGACCCTTGACAAATTCGATGCCGTCCATATTGGGCATGTTGAGGTCGACGATTACAAGATCGACCTGCACATGACTCAATTTCTCCATGGCATCCATGCCGTCTTCCGCTTCCGCAATGATGTAGCTTTTCTTTTTCAGGATATAGGCCAGAAGCTTTCTGATAGTTGGTGAGTCATCGACAATCAATACTGTTTTCATGCTTTACCCTCGCTGATATGCAATGGTTCCTGGAAATACCAGTGGTTTAAACGCCCTCGATATGTTGTGAAGGGACTCAGCGTGCCCGATTATTAAAATTCCTTTTGGTTTAAGGCATTCATACAGGGAATCTATAACCTTTTTCTTCATCTTTTCATCGAAATATATAAGGACATTTCTGCAGAATATAAAATCCATCTGCCTGTATGCCCTGTACGCGCTTTCCTCCATGAGGTTCATAAAATCTATCTTTACGTATCTTTTTACCTGTTCCTTAAGCGTAAAAAGATTATTCTCCCCTGTGAAATATTTTTTCATTATCTTTTCATCGGTATTCCGGATACTGTACGGGTTAAATACAGCCTTTTTTGCGGACTCCAGGACCTTCGCGCTGATATCCGTCCCGTATATCATGAAGGGTATGTTTTTCCTGAAGGATTCAACAAGCTCAAGGATAATGATGGCAAGCGTGTATGGCTCTTCACCGGTCGAGCAGGCGGCACTCCAGATCTTTATCGGGATACCGGGCATATCCCCGTTGCGATAACCCTTCTGGATCATCATTTTGAAAACATCCAGCTGCGGTGGATTTCTGAAAAAACTTGTTTCGTTTGTAGTCACAACATCGAAAAGGTTTGTTATTTCATTCCTCGCTTTTTCACCACCGAATTTCAGGCTATAGTAGTAATCTTCATATGAGCTCAGGCCAAGATCCTGCAAGCGGTTCGTCAACCTGCTTTCCATGAGATACATCTTGTTTTCAGCAAAATAGATCCCCGTCTTTCCATAGATAAAATCTCTTAACATCGCGAACTCTTCTTTGGTCATCATCGTTTCATTCCCCGAGCATCTCCAACTCACTCAAAACAAATGTAGTCGTTGACCTGACATCCTCATCGGGATCATCCAGAAAGGGTGCGATGAAACCTATCGCACTTTTATCTTTCAGGTCGGCAAGTGCCTTTATGCAGCCTATCTTTACGAGATTCTTGTCCTCATTCAAACCACGGACAAAGGTATCAAACAACGAATGGTCCTCAAAGGCGCCCAGCGCGGAAAGGGCGTAGTACCGCGTCCACAAACCCTTGCCTGGATCAGTAAAGATACTGATCAGGCGGTCCTTGAATTGACGCAGTTTTTTTTCCTTGATAACCTTCAATATCTCGTGGGGAATGTTTGCATCGATTAAAAAGGCCTCCAGCAGATCCAGGTATCTTTTGTCGTTGACGAAATTACCCATGACGCCCAGGGCGCTCCTCTTCACATTTTCATCAGGGTCATGCAACAAATATTGTGTAAAAGGCAGGTTGGTGTCGCCGTTCAGAAGATACGCATTGGCAAGGTATACCTTTTTGTCCTCGCTTGAACCGTTATAAACAAAATTTTCAATGGTCTTGCCTGCCTCCTCCGGATCAAAGGCAATCAGGACTTTCAACGCCTTGATCCTCACGTCCGGAAATCCGCCTTTCGCGACATCAAGGATCATATCTTTCAAATCGCTCAGCTGCATGAGCCCCGCGACAATAACCGAATCACCCTTGATGTGCCCGTCAACATCGTTCATTCCTTCCATGACTATCGATCGCCCGTTTCCATCAACAATATCGGGAAGGCTGATAATGAGTTCTCTTTTTACATCAACAGATGACGAACGAAAGACCTTTAACAACAGGTGCTCTTCAACGTGAACCCTTGCGACCCTGCATGCCCGGATGAACGGCAGCAGATACTCCTCTGTACGCCCCAGGTATTCTTCTGTGTATTCGCTCCATACCTCCCGGAGCGATATAAAAAATTCCAGGGCTTCATTGAATTCCTCTGCCTCCCTGTCCATAACGCTGAGAGAATCCAACATTGCGTCGCAGGCCTTCTTGTTCCTGAAATTGCTCAACATCCTCAAAAATTCGATCGATCTCTTTTCCTCGCCCCGCAGACCGTTCAGAAGGTGCTCGAATAATTCGTCTTCTATCTTTTCTTTCAATTTCTGAAAGGTGGCCTCATTACCTTTTTCCAGGATAACCTTTAAATACATCCCCCGTTTTCCGCTGTCCCACCGTCTCATCTGTTCGAACATCTCATCCAGAACCCTTTTGTCATTAAAATCAATGAGCACCTCGCAGGCGGCAACAGACAGTTCTTCGGATCCGTTTTTGAAGAGTTCAAAAAGCGGCCCGACAGCCTCCGGGTTGCCGATCTTACCGAGGCTATAGACCGCGGAAAAGACCATCCATTCGTCATCCTTTAACGCATCCAGAAGCGCCCTGACCGCCCGTTCATCACTGAATTCCCCGAGGGCCATACAGGCGGCATTTCTCACGTTATCCTCGTCCTCATATATCTTTCTGATAATTGCAGGCAGCGCACGATTGTCGCCTATGCCTGCCAGTATCTCACAGGCATATACCCTTACGTCTTCATTTTCGTCATCAAGGAGGGCAATAATCCTGTCTATGTCAAGAGAACCCGTCTTCTTTAACACCTCATGAGCCGCCATCCTGACGCTCGTATTGTCCTCATACAACAACGGTACCACCGACTGAACGGTATTCTTGTCCGGCACCGATATTAATGTCTCAACAACCTTTTCCTTCTCGTAATTATCACCGCTTTTCAACAACCCTATCAAACGCGACAACCTTCGTTTATCCATTGTCCTCTGTTTTGTTGATTGTCCTGCCATCTGGTTCATAGCACCCTCATAATCTCTTCCGGTATTTTGTCTACAGGCAGTATTGCGTCGGTAATGTTCGCATTCACAACCGCCTTGGGCATCCCGTATACCACGCAGGTTTCTTCGTTCTGGGCTATTATATATCCTCTTTTTGATTTCAGTTCCTTCATGCCGGCCAATCCGTCGCTTCCCATCCCGGTCAGGATGACCCCGATAGACAGCGATTCATATGCCTCCGCGGTGGTTGACATGAGAAGATCAACCGATGGCCTGTAAATAAATTGTGCGCCATTGACAAATTCCACAAAAACATCCCTGCCTCTCCTTTTCAGGCTTATATGGGTATCCCCCGGTGCTACCAGTACGACACCCGCCCTCAGCACCTCTCTATCTTCCGCCTCCTTAACCTCCAGCCGGGAAAGCGCGTTGAGCCTCTGCGCAAAAGACTGCGTGAATATCTTCGGCATGTGCTGAGCGATCACCACGGGTACGGGAAAATCCTTCGGCAGACTCGACAGTATATGCTGGAGAACGGGGGGACCGCCTGTAGAAGCCCCGATTGAGAGTATCTCGTGTTTGATCTTCTTGTCCGGATTTAACGTAACCGGTTTTTTAATGGCATCCAGTCTTTTAAGCAGATATTTTGTCTTATTCTTCACGACATCTTTTACTTTGCCGACAAGCTCACTTTCAATGCACGCTGCGGATAACGAAGAGCTGGAAAAATCCTTCGTAATAAAATCACAGGCGCCCAGATTGAGCGCTTCAATCGTAATATCGGCGCCTTCTTTTGTAAGGGCGCTCATCATAATCACGGGCATAGGCCTTTTTGACATGACTTGTTTTAAAACATCGATCCCGTTCATCACGGGCATCTCTATGTCCAGGGTCATCACGTCGGGCTGCAGGGACTCAATCTTCTCCAGCGCATCCCTGCCGTCCACAGCAGTTCCTACGACCTGTATCTGCTGGTCCTTTTCAAGGATCCTCGCTATGACCTTTCTCATAACAATAGAATCATCAACGACAAGTACCTTTATCATTCCTTTTCCCTTATCACTCCGTGGATATAATGCTGCGTCTTTCTTGCACAAGCGTATATCTTTTCATAGAATATTATTTCATCGCTCGGCGAAAGCTGCAGACCAGGCTCATCATCAATGTTCAGGAAAGGCCTGTACCTGTTTAAAAAATCATCAAAGCCCGGAAGATCATCATGGATATTGATCAGTTTTGAAAACCTGTTGCCCAGATAGATAGCCATTACGTTTCCACGATTCCCTTTGGCCTTACCGGGACAGTGGTGGAACATTACGCCATCAGTGATCTCCTTCGGTATATTCCACAATTCCAGGAGGATTGCGCCTATATAACCGTGGTCCATGGAAAAGATATCTCTCTCTGCCTCAGGCCAGGGCATGCCCCTTTCCCGTACCAGCGAACATGCCTGATCCCATTCGCTTCTGAAATACCGGTAGATGATGATCGACCCTATATCATGCATCATCCCGCCGATGTAGACCTCGTTGGGATTCCCGAACTTAGTTGATGAACTTATTGTCTTTGACAGAACACCGCACATGATCGAATGTTCTATAAATT
Source organism: Syntrophorhabdaceae bacterium (assembly GCA_028713955.1). Taxonomy (NCBI): domain Bacteria; kingdom Pseudomonadati; phylum Thermodesulfobacteriota; class Syntrophorhabdia; order Syntrophorhabdales; family Syntrophorhabdaceae; species Syntrophorhabdaceae bacterium. The sequence goes on along the minus strand of JAQTNJ010000034.1, from coordinate 13,473 downwards.
TCTCACGGTCGAACCCGGTATCCCCTTTTACCATGGAGATGAAAGGCATTTGAAGTATGATTGTTGAAAGATGCTCAAGGCCTATAATGGCGATCGCATGTTCGATCGAAGATATGTTTCTGAAGTTCTTCGTCCCGAAATAGGCCGTATTTGCAATCCTCAGCACCTCGCTCACCATTGACGGGTCCATGCTCTTTGCAAGATCGGCCGCAGAGCTCATCGGATCCTGGATCAGGTCCATTACCCTCCCCACGGTAGCAGGAAATGTCGGCAGCATATTGACTGCCTTGAGTTTATTCAGTATGCGGTCATTATCCATGCTGATTCTACTGGTATTATCGGTATGCTACGGACAAACTTTAATTCTTCAGATGTTTTTTCATGAGGGACCTGAGGTTCAGGACCGCCTGGGAATGGATCTGGCATATCCTCGCCTCGGTGATGCCGAGTGTCCTTGCAATCTCCTTCATATTCATATCTTCATGATAATAGAGGCTCAGTACAAGTCTCTGTCTTTCCGGCAATTTATCGAACTCTTCCGCAAGGATTCCTTCGATCTCATAGAGTTCCGCGCATTTCTCCGGATCTTCTTTTTCATTCGTTACATATCTGATAACAGCCTCGCGGTCTTCTCCCGATATCTCGTGGAGGTCCTCAATGCTTAAAACTGAAAGGTTGCCGTAGTCTTTAAGCATTGTGAGGTACTCCTCAACATCCATGTTCAGCTCTGCGGCTATTTCTTCTTCCCCGGGAATTCTCCCGAGCGTGTTTTCAAGTTTCCGTATTACTTCACTGATCCTTTTTGATTTGGTACGCGCGCTTCTTGGAAACCAATCCCTCGATCTCAATTCGTCTATCATGGCGCCGCGGATCCTCAGATAGGCAAAGGTGTTCAGCTTGATCCCCTTGTTCGCATCGAACTTTTCCATCGTTTCGAGTAGACCGACAATACCGGCCGAAATGAGATCATCAATGACATTGTCATCATCAAACCTCTTCGAGACCTTATAGGCAAGATGTTTGATGATAGGAATAAATTCCTCTATCGTCTTTTCTCTTTCCGTCATTGATCCGGCGTATGCTCTTTTCCACATCGTTTACGACACCAGCCTGTTGCATATCCGAGAAAGGGCCTTTGTCGCCATTGTTTCCGGAAAATGCTCGACCCATAATCTCTGCTTCTTTATTGCCTGGCTAATATTTACATCAAGGGGGATATAGCCGAAATAGTTCAGGTAGACATTCAAAAACCTGTCAGACACATTAATGAGCTTCTGAAAGATATCCAGCGCCTCTTCTTCATCCTTCACCATGTTGACAACGATATTGAAATCCTTTCTCCCCGTCTTTTTTTCCAATACCTTGATGACAGCGTATGAGTCGGTGATACTGGAGGGGTCTGGAGTAACAACAACAAAAATATCCTCGCTCATCGCGTTAAAAGAGATAACGTTCGATGAGATCCCCGCAGAGGTGTCAACAATCAGAAAGTCATACTCCGGCAGTGTCTGCAGGGAAGAAAAGAGTATCTTTTTCTCCTCAGTGCTCAGGTTGGAAAACTCATATACCCCGGATGTTGCGGGGATGATCTTTATACCGCAGGGTCCTTCCATCACTATCTCTTCAATGTGCCTGCCCCCTTCGATCAAATCCTTCATATTATATTTCGGGATCATACCGAACATGATATCGATGTTCCCCAGTGAAAGGTCCGCATCGAGTATAAATGTGCGTTCGTTCATGCTGCTCAGCATATAGGCCAGGTTCGAAACTATGGACGACTTCCCGACCCCGCCCTTTCCGCTCGTTACTGTAATAATTCTCTTCCTTCTCTTTTCCATTGGTTACCCTCTAAGAATAGTTTTCCCAGCATTTCGACGTTCGGTATCACAATATCCTCAAGATTAATTCCCGTCGTTACGGAACAAAGAGGCTGATCCAGGTCAATCAGGTTATGACAGAGGTGACCAAGAGAATCCTCTTCGTCAAGTTTTGTAAAGATAACACCTGCAACATGGTTCGTATTTTTGAATTTATTCAGGTAGCCCTTCATCTTCTCGTCACGCGCCCCTGCCGGCAATATGATAACCTTTTCCATCATCGGCAACCTTTCCGCGATCTTTTCCTGAAAATCAACATGCCCGGTAATATCTATGATTATCCTGCCTGTGGCCTTGCTGACCTTGACGCAGAGATCGTCAATGCTGGTGGTAAATACAAAAGGTATCCCCGTGTTTTCAGAAAAGATCCTGCATTCATCATAGCTCCCTCTCTTTATCGGATCAAAGACCATGACGGTAGCCAGTTTCTGTCTGCCCGACAGCAGCCTGGCCAGTTTCTTTGCTGTCTCTGTTTTCCCGGCGCCTGTAGGCCCAAGAAGCATAACGGCTCCATCGGAATCAGTTATATCGGATATGGATATTCGCCTGGCGATAATGCTTTTCAGAAAAAAGGCGGCCTTTATGCTGTTCCCTGCAAGTTGTCCTATTTCGCCATATACTTCAGAGATCATAGACATGGCGAGGTGCATATTTACACCGTTTTTAACGATCTTCTCGAATAAGACCTTCAACGGCAGGGGGTAAGTCTTCACCCTGTCCATAATCATCTCAGATTCAACGGAGATCAATTTTTCACTTAAAAATTGCGCTGTCTGGCTCCATATCGACTCTGTCCTTTTCCGAAGCTCACCAAGTTCATTTTCTCTAAGTTCCGGATCACCATCGAGGGCCACGGAGATCTCACAGCTCTTTTTCGACCAGCCGTATCCGTTATGGTTATTGTGTTTAATGTCCACGATAATAGTATCAGGGCCGTATGTCTCTTTGATCTTCTCCATGCCCTGCCTGATATCTTCAAAGCTATGGGTCTTAACCCTCATTGATTCTTATTACCCCCACTGATTGCATTTTTATTTGCGGTGGGATCTCGTTATGCGAAATAACGGTAATACCCTGTATGTAACGTTCAAGAAACCTCCTTAATCTCCCCCTCAGAACAGGGTGGACAAGCAACATGGGTTGCACGTTCTGCATCAGCGCCTTTCTTACCTCATTCCCTATCTTTTCTATGAGACGTTGACTGAAGGACAGGTCAAGGGCAAGGAACGATCCCTGGTCAGACTGCTGCAGGCCGTTGATCATCTTCTCTTCCAGTGATTTTTCCAGAATAAGGATATTAAGTACCCCGTCCACGAGGTACGGCTTCAATATACTCCTCGACATTCGCTGTCTCACAAATTCAGTTATCAGGTCAGTGTCCCTCGACGATGTCGATGCGTCGGCAATTGATTCAAGAATGGTCACGAGATCCCTTATGGAGACCTGTTCCCTTAAGAGATTCTGCAAGACCTTCTGGATGATCCCGACATTCATCTGGTTCTGACTTAATTCCTCAACGACCTTCGGGTGGGTAGCAGCTACTGAATCTATCAGCTTCTGTGTTTCCTGCCTTGTCATCAACTCGTGCGCATTATTTCTCAATATCTCGGTCAGGTGCGTGGCAATAATGGTCGGGTGGTCAACAACAGTAAACCCTTCTGCCATATACCTGTCTCTCTCTTTTTCGCTGATCCAGTATGCATCAAGATTAAATACCGGCTCTTTTGTCGGTATTCCGTCTTTTATTCCCTTTTTGCCTTCGCCTCCCATGGCAAGGACATTCCCGGGAAGCATCTCTCCTCTTCCCATTTCTATACCCTTGAGGAGGATCAGGTATTCAAAGGCCTTCAATTGAAGGTTATCCCTCAACTTCATCGGAGGCACTACTATGCCGAGTTCCATCCCCATCTGTTTTCTTATAGCCCGCAGCTTGTCGAGAAGCTCTCCGCCCTGTTCGGGGTCAACTATCGGTATCATCCCATACCCGATCTCTATTTCGAGTATCTCCATAGGTTGAATGAAGTCGGTCTTCTCTTTCTCTTCAGCCGGCAATTCAGGTGTGCCGGTTATCTCTTCCTCTGCCGACTTCTTCAAAAAATGACTCATACCGAACGTGATTGCTGAAAGAATAAGAAAAGGTACGAGAGGAATACCGGGGATCATACCGATGGAGAATATAACAACAGAGGCGAGGATAAGCGCCCTGGGCTGTGTAAAGAGCTGGCTCACGATATCACTGCCGAGGTTTGACTCGCTTGCCGCCCTCGTAACGATAATACCGGCGGCGGTAGACGTTAAAAGGGCAGGGATCTGGCTTACAAGACCATCCCCTATCGTTAATATCGTATACACAGCGAGCGCGTCATTTGCCGGCATTCCTTTCTGCACAACACCAATAACCAAACCGCCGATGATATTCACAAATATGATTATTATCCCCGCTATTGCGTCGCCCCTTACGAATTTGCTGGCGCCATCCATGGCGCCGTAAAAATCCGCCTCCATTTCAACCTTTTCCCTTCGTCTTCTCGCACCGGCGTCATCAACAAGCCCGGCGTTAAGGTCCGCGTCAATGCTCATCTGCTTCCCCGGCATGGCATCAAGGGTAAACCGCGCGGCAACTTCCGCCACCCTGCCTGCACCTTTTGTGATGACAACAAAGTTGATGATCATAAGGATAAGGAACACGACAGCGCCCACTACATAATTTCCACCGACAATAAACGTGCCGAAACCCTTGATGATAAGACCTGCCGCCTGCGATCCTTCATCTCCATGCACGAGGATCAGCCTCGTTGACGCAATATTTAAAGAAAGTCTGAAGAGGGTCACGATCAGGAGCACCGACGGAAAAACAGAAAAATCGAGCGGTTTGCCGATATACATCGCAATGAAAAGTATTAAAAGAGATAGGGATATACTTAATGTCAGGAATATATCGATAAAAAAACTATTGAGAGGCACGATCATGATAAGGATTACGAAAACAACGCTTATGGCGACGAAAAGATCGCTTTTTGCCTTGATCATTGATCGTAACGATCCCATTATAATGATACCCCATGTTTCTTTTTATAAACCACTGCCAGCAACTCAGCGACAATCAGGTAAAATTTTTCGGGAATAAAATCACCGATCTTCACTGCAAAAAAGAGCCCCTGCGCGAGCGGTTTGTTTTCAACCAGAGGAACTCTGTGCAGCATCGCAACTTCCTTGATCCTTGCAGCAACAAATCCCGCTCCCTTACCTACTACCTTCGGGGCAAGCATCTCTCCTGCCACATATTTCAGCGCTATCGCATAGGTTGTCGGGTTTGTCACAACTACATCAGCGGTCTTTACATCTTCAATCATTCTCCGCCGCGACATCTCCCTCTGGAGGCTCCTTATCCTGGACTTGACCAACGGGTTCCCTTCGTGTTCCTTATATTCCTCTTTCACTTCCTGGGCAGTCATCATGAGGTCTTTTTTGTGCTGCCACTTCTGGTAAAGAAAATCCACGCCGGCGATAAAAAGAAAAATAATCCCTATCTTGATAGCCAGGTTGAATGATGTCTTCCCGAGATATTCAACAATAGACCTCGTGTCCTGCCCGGTCAGCGAAAAGATGTGAGGAAGTTCCCTGACGATCAGCGTGTAGACAACGTAGACCATGATAAAGATCTTGAGGAGCGATTTGATAACTTCAACGGCCGATCTTTTGGAAAATATCTTCTTTAACCCCGATGCCGGGTTTATGTTCTCAACATCAAATTTAAGGGCCTCCGAACTCCACATAAATCCGGTCTGCAATACGGTGCTGAAGAATGCCATGGCAACAAAAAGGGTCAGGAGCGGTACGACAATCCATAACCACCTGTACATGCCGAATGACATAACGCTGTAAATGTTCCCGGTGTTGATGTCCAGATTTATGTTTCTCATGTAGCTCACATATACCCTGAACATCTCATGAAAACCATGGGTCATCGAAAAATACAGGAATATCGTCGAAAAAAGGATAATAAAACAGGTAGGCATCTCCCGCGACTGGGCAACCTGTCCCTTTTCCCGCGCCTCATTGAGCCTCTTATCGGTTGGCTGTTCGGTCTTTTCCTGGTATGATTCCTGCATAATCTACGCCATTATCCTTATAATCTTTAAAAACTCCGTATCCATACCTTTAAACAGGTTGACTATCCCCGGCACAATAACGGCCAGGGAAAACGAGAATATTATTGCGGTGATGAGTATCTTCATAGAAACACCTTCAACGAAGATATTCACCTGTGGTATCATTTTTGAAAGAATGCCCAGCGAAAGGTCTACAAGAAAAAGGGCGATAATAATCGGAGCCCCTATACGCAGGCCTGTTGCAAAGATCTTTCCCGTGGTATTGATCAGGTACTGAAGCAAAGAAGGGTTGAGCGCGGCGGCTCCTACGGGCAGCTCCTTCAGGCTGACTGCCAGCCCCTTGATAAGCATATGATGGGCATCAACGGCGAAAAATATTATCATGGCCATCAGGTTCGTGACCTGCTCCATAATAGACATCTGGAGCATGGAAAAAGGGTCCATGAAGCGGGCGAAGGAAAAGCCTGACTGCAGTGATATTATTTCGCCTGCCACGTTGACTGCGAGGAACAATATCCTCACAAAAAAACCGATCGTCACGCCGACAAAGACCTCTTTCATTACCAACAGAAGGCATGAAACCGGATCATTGCCCAACAGGGGTCCCGTTTTAACAGAATCGAAAAGAAGGAAGGCAATCAGAACAGACAGGGCTGCCTTAAAGAGACCCGATACCATCCTTGATGAAAACAGGGGGATCAACCACATCATCGACAATATCCGGATGAAAATGAGCATCAGTCGCTGGATATCAGGGGTTATTACTGTCATCTATTTCACATAAACCGGTATATTTGAAAAGAGGTTTACCGTATAGGAAACCATGAAATTCATCATCCAGGGGAACAGCAGGATCAGGCAGAGGACAATAATGAGTATTTTGGGGACAAAAACCAGGGTCATTTCATGTATCTGTGTTGCCGCCTGGAAGATGCTCACAAGGAACCCGACCACAAGGGACGCAACCAGCATGGGGGCCATCAATATAAGAGAGGTTTTTAAAAAATCTCTGAAGATCTGTATGATCAGGTCCTGGGTCATTGTTCTCTCCTAAAAAAAACCTTTTATTATGGAACCGATGAGCAGGTTCCACCCGTCTACAAGGACAAAAAGCATAAGTTTAAAAGGCAGCGATATAAATATCGGGGGAAGCATCATCATGCCTGCCGACAGAAGGACGCTTGCAACCACCATGTCGATCACAAGAAACGGTATGTACAGAAGAAACCCGATCTGAAAAGCCCTTTTCAATTCGCTGATAGCGAATGCCGGCACGATAACCCGTATCGGTACCTCTTCGACATTGTTGGGTCTTTTTAGTCCGGCAATATTCATAAAAAGCGCGAGGTCCTTCTCCTTCGTGAACTTCAGCATGAAAGAACCCATCTCCTTTGATGCCTTGCTTACGAACTCGTCGTAGCCGATCCTGTTGTTCATGTAAGGCGAGAAGGCATTGGCATTGACCTTTTCGTATGTCGGGGCCATGATGAAAAAAGTCAGAAACAGGGATAGCCCGATAATTACCTGGTTTGGCGGCAGCTGCGGTATGCCTATGGCCTGTCTCAGGAAGGAAAGGACGATAATGATCCTCGTAAAAGAACTCATGAGCAAAAGGATTGCCGGCGCAAAAGCGAGGACAGTCAGCACGATCACGATATTGATAAGGTTTCGGCTCCCTCCTTCACTTTTCATAAGGGAACCGACAATATCACCCTGTGATTGAATCGTATTCTTGCTCGTTTTGGCATGGGTAAAACAGGGAATGGAGCAGAGTGTGATGATAACAAGGCCTATGAGAATATATCTCATGACTGCTGACCTTCTTTTTTCCATTTTGCGAGGAGCGACATCTCCTTATCTCCTGCGCCTATGACAAGCACGTAGTCCTTGATCTCAACAACAGAGATAAATTTTTTATAACCGAGATGCATGGTATCGACCTTCCTGAGGGAATACCGCGGATCCTTCGGGTGGAGATTCATCTGAAATTTTCCGGCATATCTCTTCACCACAAACAGGGCAGCTACAATACCGATGAGGACCAGGATGACCTTGACGATATTTACATATAGATCGATCATCCCAATTCCTGGACCCTTTCCTTCGGTGTAACTATTTCAATGATCCTCACACCAAGTCGCTCGTTCACAACAACAATCTCCCCCCTGCCCAGCAGCTTTTCATTGACATATATGTCAACAAGGTCTCCGGCAATCCTGTTGAGCTCGATTATTGACCCCCTGGAAAGTGCCAGGAGTTCGCCTATCGGCATCTTTGTCCTGCCTATTTCAACGGACATCTCAACAGATATATCCAGAAGATTGCTGATATCGATCTCAAATTTCCTTGGAGCAACAAGATTTTGATTTTCTCCCACAAATTCTTCCATTGTGCCTCCTTAGTTGATGGATTCCTCGACCCTTATTGCCTTGTTTCCCTTGAAGATCCCCATTTTGCCCCTGAACCTGGTATTCTGCTGAATCTCAATATCCACCGGATCGCTTATATACCTGTCGACAGCAATCACACTTCCGTCCGACATCTTAAGAAATTCTTCCAGCGGCATCTTTTTTCTTCCAAGCACCGCCCTCACGTCGATGGGGACATCCAGAACCCTTGCCTTTAATCTTCCAAACCATTTTTCTCTCATCTCCATGTCTTCCCTCGACGGAGTCGCTATGAGATAACCCTTGATGGATTCCAGTATCCCGTAAGGCATACATATCTTCACCCAGCTTGTCATATCGCCTATCTCAATGTTGAACTCGGTTATCCCCACTGTTTCTTCCGGCGCCACCATGGTTATGTAATTGGGGTTTATCTCTGACCTGGAATACTTGCACCTGATCTCATAAACGGGCGCCCACGCCTTCTCCATCTCAGCGGAGACCAGATCGATCAATTTTTTAATCACATTGAACTCTATCTTCGTAAATTCCCTGCCCACGATCTTGGGGACTGAAATATTCGTGCTGCCAAAAACAGTCTCAAGTACAGAAAAGATCATCTTTGCGTCAAAGATCACTATGTAAAAACCCTTCAGGTTTTCCGTAACAACGATGTTCATATTCGTGGGCAGCGGCAGGGTCTTGATAAAATCCTCATAACCGACGTATTGGATCGGCTGGAGATCAACCTCAACCTCTTTCTCCATAAAAAGCGAGAGCGCCGACCTGAAGGATTTGGAGAACCTGTCATAGATAAAATCCAGCGCAGGAAGTCTTTCTTTTTTCCCTCTCGTATACCTGATATAATCGAAGGACTTCGCTTCCTTATGCTCCTCCGGTGCCTCAACCTTCTGGGTCTCTATCTCACCCTCAGATATCCCATGAAGCAACGCGTCTATTTCTTCCTGAGACAGTACCTGTTCCATGTAAACTCCTTAGCTGACAATCGTTATATAGAATATAGACAGACCTGATCCCTTCACTGTTAAGCTTCTTACTGGATAATGATATCCGTTATATAGACAGATCTAAGCTCTTCGCCGTTTTTAAACAGGTCCTTCAGACTGCCGTAAATCTCTTTTTTTATCTCGTTTCTCTGGTTTACATCCATAAGCACCTCCGGCACCTTCGTACCAAGGACCGATAATGCTTTATCCCGGATCGCCGGAATCATCTTTTTTGCCTCTTCCATGATCTTCGGATCTTTCAACTCTATCCCCAGGGATATTCTCGCGAACCTGGCGGAGTTTCCTGAGAGATTGAAAACAAATGGCTCCAGCGCCAGTATAGGTCCTACACCATCCTTTTTCTTTTTATTGTCCTCCTCTTTTTGCGCTTCTGACTGCCCTTCTTTCTGCCCGCCAAAATATTTCTTCATTATTGTGTCACCATAAAGAACGTAGCCGCCGCCTATTGCCCCGCAGAAGACCAGGATAACGAGGAAAAATACTATCTTCATCTTCCCCTTCTTTTCCGGTTTTCCTTCTGCCTTCTTTTTCTTCTCCGGTTTTGTCTCTGCCTTTTCTTCGGCCTTCTGTTCTTTTTGCTCTTCATCCATAGCTCACCCCTCCGTCATTAACAAAAAAGCAATAAATGTGCCATGAAACGGAGCGAAGAGCAGAGAGCTGAGAGCAGAGGGTCAGAAAAAACGTTATTAAATAATAAAGTAAATATTTCAGTGTGTTGAGTTGACATGTGAGTAAAGAGTAAATCGGGTCGTGCATATTCGGCAGTCGTTGAAGGGGGAGACGGGTTATCGTATGTACTTTATAGTACCGATAGATGACACATGAACGTCATCGAATTGACAATAAAAAGGGGCTCCTTTGCGAGCCCCTCAGGACATAGCGAAAATCTGTTACCTCTTAAGATTCATAAGCTCTGCAAGGATCTCATCCGTTGTCGTTATAACCCTCGAATTTGCCTGGAACCCTCTCTGCGCTATGATCATCTTGACAAATTCTGTAGCAAGGTCAACGTTCGACTGCTCGAGTGAGTTAGGGTTTATCTTCCCCAGTCCTCCCTCGCCGGGGGCATTTGTATAGGCTACACCTGATTCAAGGGTCTCAGAATAGAGATTGCTCCCCTCTCTTCTTAATCCCCAGGGATTGTTAAAATTGGAAAGCGTTATCTGGTAGAGGTCAAGTATCTGACCGTTCGAGTAGTGACCGGATATTACGCCTTCCGGACTGACGGTAACGTTCATCAGAACGCCGGGGGGGTAACCGTCCTGTGTCTGGAAGTTTGTTGTCGAGGCAATAGGATACTGGGTTGTAGTACCGCCGCCTGAGCCTGAACCAAATACGATATCAATGTTCTGGGCCGGTTGAGCGTTCTGCGAAAAATCAAAGGAGACGCTTATCGGGTTTCCGCCGCTGATGAGTGTACCGTTATTCCCGAATGTCAGGTACCCGGACTGCACAGACCCCGCCACGCCGCTTGCCGCGTCATTGGAGCTCAGGTATGCGTGCCATTCCCATACGCTTGTCTGGGTCGGTGTTTCTGTCTCATGTGATTTTCTGAAGTAGACCGTCACAACATGCGACTGGCCGAGGGAGTCATAAACAGAGATAGATGTGGAATAGTTCGATGAGGCCGCCGGGTTTGCCGTCGCGCTCTGGTACTGTTCCTGGAAACCATCAACGGTAAATGTCTGTGTTCCTCCCGCAGCGATGTTGCCGTATGTAAGATCCAGTCCGGAACTTTCCCAATCGGTCAGCGTTGTGCCTATAACGGAAATATTTTCGCTGAAGGTTGTCGTTCCCTGAGAGACGCCGTCGAGCATCTGGTCAACAGTAAGATCAAGGTGGGCGCCATAGAGGTCCGTGCTCGCCTTGTCTGCAGCTGTCCAGCCGATACTGCCGGTTGTAACCAACGAATCATCTACAACAATATCCGTACCGGCGCTGTCCGCGGTCAGCCTGAGCTCCCCTCCCACGGCGCTTGCCGTTACATCAAGACCCGCGGCGGCGTTGATCGCGGCGACAACTCCCGCCAGGTCATCGGCAGCCAGCGTAACGTCAACACCATTGATCGTGAACGTTCCAGTACAATCAGAAAAAGCTCCTGTCCCCGTATATGCCGCTGTCCGGGTGGCGATCACCGATGTATAGTTGCCTGCCCTCGCGTATCTTCCTTCGCTTCCGGCGACATCGGTGATATTCCCGGTTCCTGCTGTTGTGGTCCTGCTGCCGGGCGTCCCTTTCCAGTCAGCGTTCGATTGGAGGTTGGCTGAGATACCGATAAATTCCGTTGCCCTTGGCTCGCTCGGTTCCGGAGATATCACGATATCGGTATCGACACCGAATGGCGCGTTCGTTGTCCTGTCGATCTCCCTTCCCTGGAGTTTGTAGCCGGCCGGATTGATGAGATTCCCGTCCTTATCGAACCTGAACTGGCCTGCACGTGTATAATAACTTGTGTTGTTGTCGGGAGATTTTACGATGAAAAATCCTTTTCCGCCTATCGCGAGGTCAGTCGGTTCACTGGTACTTTCAAATGATCCCTGAGCGAAGATGGTATCCACCGAACTCAGCGCAGTTCCCCTGCCGACCTGGCTTGTCCCGGAGGACCCGAAGATAGACTGGTAGAGAACGTCCTCAAAGGTTGCCCTGCTCCCTTTATATCCTACCGTGTTGACGTTCGCGATATTGTTACCGACAACGTTAATCGAATGGCTGTTGGCGAGCAACCCGCTTATCCCTGAAAAAAAGGAACTTAACATAAAAACCTCCTCTTAGTTCATTATTTGCTTTATTGCAGTTACGGGATAAAGGTCCCCGTTGCCTGCTACCACCTGATACCCGCTGTCAGATGTTACGATACCTTTAACGGTCCTGAACGTGCTTATCCCGCAGTTGATCGTCGCGTTATCTTTTTTAGCCACTGCCGCAATGAGGACGTCGTCAGTCCCCTGATTCGTATATGTCAGGCTGTCACCTTTCGTAAAATTGACCTCCGTGATATTCCCGTCCTTCGTGCTCTTCAGCGCCAGTGTTACCGTATCGTAATCCTCTGCGGGTGTCAGAACAACCTCGTCACCGTTCGACAGGATATTGCCGTCGACGCCGATCTTTTTACCTATTGCTGAAAGCCATTCGGTAATGGTCCCCTGCTCGCTCACCGTTTTCATTGACTCAAGACTGTCTGCAATATTCTGCAGCTGTTCCACCTGGGTTAGCTGGGATAGCTGTGTCAGAAACTGGTCGGGCTTCATCGGTTCCAGAGGGTCCTGATATTTGATCTGCTCAATGAGTATCTTCAGGAAATCATCCTTGCTCACACTCACATTAGTGCCTGTTGATGTAGCTGCGCCTGTCGTTGTGCCGGTCGTTTGAATATAATCTGTTACGCTCTGTATCGCCATAATACCTCCTTCACGCCATCGTATTTAAATAGGCGCTGAACTCTTCTTCCTCTTCATTCCGGGTATTTTTTTCCTTCCTGCCGTTCCGGTCATTCTTCTCAAATCCTCTCTGGTCATTGATATCAACCATAATCGTCGCGTATATATTTTTGCCTTCAAGATTTTTTGTGATGGCATCTTTTTGTGACTGGATAAAATTCATCACCCCTTCGCTGCCTGTCTTAATCTGTACGGAGATCTTCTGACCTTCGTCTTTCAGCCCCACCAGGATCGTCTCCTTTCCGTCTATCTTCAGTCTTACCACCATGTCGATAGACGAATTTTTGTTCGCGTACCGCTCCACAACCTGTTCTACCCTGTCCGCGATGATCGACCCAAAGACCGTTTTATCAGACACTTTTACCCCGTCTTTGCCGTGGAGCATCTCTGTCTTAAAATGGTCACCTCGCTGAAAGAGGTTCGCATCGCTCTTTACCATCGTTGGTTCCTGGTCATTTCCCGATATTGCCCTGACCTTTTCCGATACACCACCGGGAGTAATCGTCTCTGCCGGTCTTTTTACCGTCAGCATGGTCTTATTTCCATCGTCTCCCGCATCATCACGTGCTATCAAAAAAGGCTCGTCGGGGATGATGACCTTTCCGGAAGGAGCTTTTTGATTCAACACT